>DASTMB010000014.1 GCA_035714365.1 Mycobacteriales bacterium
GCCGTCGTCGCCCTCGCCGCGACGGCGGCGACCGGCGCGCCGGCCTACCCGGCGGCGCCGGTGCGCGTCGCCGACCAGCCGTTCGCGACGGTCACCGTCGAGAAGCGGATCCCGTACGCCGGCGGCACCGAGCTCGCGACGGACGGCCGGTACGTCTTCGCCGGGCAGTGGGCCGGGCGCACCGAGCGGTACGAGCTGCCGCGCCAGGGCGGCGTGCGCATCCTCGACACGAGCGTGTCGCCGCCGAAGCTGGTCGGCACGATCCGCTGCGCCGGGTCCGACATGGACGTCGCGGTGCCGCGGCCCGGGCTGCTCGTCGTCGCGCACCACCGCTCCGCGTGCGGCGTGCGCGGCAACGGCGTGACGACGTTCGACGTGAGCGACCCCGCGCACCCGAAGCGGCTCGCGTCGATCGCGGTGCCGAGCGCGCACACGCTCACGGCGGTGCCCGGCACGAGCTACGTCTACGTCTCGCCCGGCGGCCTCGGCAACGGCGGGAGCCTGACGACGGTCCTCGACGTGACGAACGCCCGCCGCCCCCGCGTCGCCAACTACTTCTACGTCGAGAGCCTCGGCTGCCACGACGTGACGTTCTCGACCGCGCCGCTCGGGCGGCTGCGCGGCGTCTGCACCGGCTGGGACGGCGTCCACGTGTGGGACCTGACGGACCCGGTGCACCCGAAGGAGGTCGCGTTCCTCGACGCCGGCAAGGAGGGCATCCAGTTCGCCCACGGGTCGGCGATCAGCCCCGACGGCGGGCTGCTCGTCGTCAACGACGAGGCGTACCTGCACCACCAGTGCGACGGCTCGGGCGAGGAGGGCGCGCTGCACCTCTACGACATCACGGCGATCGGCAAGCCGGTCCCGCTCGGCGTCATCAAGCCGCCGCGCGGGCGGCAGCGGTTCTCCGGCGAGGACGCCGGCACCTGGTGCACGTCGCACCAGCTCAACTTCGCGCCGAACTCCCGCCGCCTGGTCAACGCGTGGTTCAGCGGCGGCGTCAGCGTGTGGGACCTCACGGTGCCGACGCAGCCGCGCGAGGTCGCGCACTACGTCGGCAGCGGCGCGGTCGTCTGGACCGCCCACTGGATCAACGACCGGATCTGGGTCAACGACATGACGCGCGGCCTCGAGGTGCTGCGGCTCTCCGAGCTGCCGGTCGACCCGCCGGTCTCGCCGTCGTGGGTGCCGGCGAGCGCGCCGCGGGCGCGGCTGACGTTCGACCGCGGCCGGCCGCCGAGCGCCGTCTGCCCCGCCTGACCCGGTAACGCTCGCCGCGCGCGGCGCCGCGCGAGACGATGCGGCGCGTGCCGACCCGCGCCCGCCTCACCGCCGCGTACGCCGTCGCCGTGGGCGTGCCCGCGGCGCTGGCGGCCGCGCTCTGGCCGGTGGGCGACCCGGAGGAGGCGGCGGTCGCCTGCGCGCTGCTGCTCGCGGTCGTCGTCGCGGCGGCGTGGGGCGGGCCGCTCGCCGCGGCCGTCGCCGTGCTGGCGGGCGTCACCGCGTACCTCACGACGCTGGCCGACCCGCCGGCGGTGGTGGCGGCGTTCGCCGTGGCGGCGGTGGTGACGGGGTTCGTCGTGACGCACCGCCCGCCGCGCCCGGACGACGACGACGCGGAGCACCGGCTGCTGCACGCGCTCGACGCGGCGGCCGCGGACCCGGACGACCCGGGCGCGCTGGCGGCGGTGGCGGCGCGGGTGTTGCGCGCCCGCGCGATCGTCGTCGGCACCGGGCGGCCGGTGCTGCCGTTGCACGACGGCGGTCTCGGCGCGACGGCGGCGGCGTCGGCGCTGCGGTCGTCGGGGGCGGTGACGGTGCCGCTCGCGTCGGGCGGCACGGTGACGGTGGCGGCGGTCGGCGCCCCCGCGCACACCGGCGCGGCGCTCGCGGCCGTGGCCGGGCGGCTGGCGACGACGCTGGACCGCGCGCGGCTGCGTGACGAGCGGCACCGCGCCGAGATCCTGGAAGCCTCCGACGGCCAGCGGTCCGCGCTGCTGGCGGCCGTGTCGCACGACCTCCGCACGCCGCTCGCGGGCATCAAGGCGTCGGCGTCGGCGCTGTCCGACCCGCTCGTGCCAGAGGGCGACCGGCCGGGGCTCGCGGCCACCATCTCGGAGGAGGCGGACCGGTTGGACCGGATGGTGCGCAACCTCCTCGACCTGGGCCGGATCGAGAGCGGCCGCCTGGTCGCGCGGCCGGAGCCGGTGCCGGTGGAGGAGCTGGTCGGCAGCGTGCTGGCCCGCCTCCGCCCGGCGCTGACCGAACGCCGCCTGGAGCTGGACGTCCCGCCCGACCTGCCGCCCGCGCTGGTCGACCCGGCGCAGGGGGAGCAGGCGCTCGCCAACCTGGTCGAGAACGTCCTCGCCCACACGCCGTTGAACGCCGGCCTCATCGTCCGCGCGGCGCGCCGCGGCGACCGGGTCGTGGTGCGTGTCGCGGACGAGGGGCCGGGCATCCCGGAGCACGTGCGGACCCGGCTGTTCGAACGGTTCAGCAAGGGCGGCCCGGGCGGGTCCGGACTGGGCCTGACGATCGCCCGCGCCTACGCGGAGGCGAGCGGCGGGCGGCTGGACGCGGTGCCGGTCGACTGCGGGGCGGCGTTCGACCTGGCGCTGCCGGTCGCGGGGGAGCTGCCGTGACGCCGTTGGTGCTGGTCGTGGACGACGAGGCGGCCATCCGCAACGCCCTCCGCTCGCGCCTGGTGGCCGCCGGCTACCGGGTCGCGGAGACGGCGTCGGGGCTGGAGGCGGTCGCGCAGGTGGCGGCGACGGACGTGGCGCTGGTCGTGCTCGACCTGGGGCTGCCGGACCTGCCGGGGCCGGAGGTGGTGCGGCGGCTGCGGGCGTTCACCAAGGTGCCGATCGTGATCCTGTCGGCGCGGCAGGGGGAGCGGGACAAGATCGGCGCGCTGGACGCGGGCGCGGACGACTACGTCACGAAGCCGTTCTCGGTGGACGAGCTGATCGCGCGCATCCGCGCGACGCTGCGCCGCGCGGAGCCGGCGGCGACGGCGCCGACGCGGCTGCGGGTGGGCCGGATGGTGGTCGACCTGGGGCTGTCGGCGGTGACGGTCGACGGGGAGCCAGTGCGGCTCACGGCGACGCAGTGGTCGTTGCTCCAGCTCTTCGTCGCGAGCCCGGGGAAGCTGCTGACCCGCGGCCAGCTCATCACCGGCGTGTGGGGCGCGATGCACGGCAGCGAGGCGAGCGCGCTGCGCATCTACGTCTCGCAGCTCCGCCGGCTGATCGAGGCGGAGCCGGCGAACCCGCGCCACCTCATCACCGAGACGGGCGCGGGCTACCGCCTGGTCGGCGTCGAGCCGGCCTGAGCCACCAGCCGCACGCAGCAGTCGGGCGGCGCGGGCGCCAGCACGGCGGTGACGCCGCGCCCGCCGAGACCGTCGAGCAGCCCGGAGACGAAGCGCTCGTTCAGCCCGCAGACCAGCTCCGGCGCGACGTCGACGACGGCGTGGAACGGGCAGTTGCGCAGCCGGACCTCGCGGCCGTCCGGCTCCGGCTCGTACCCGAGGTCGTCCAGCGCCCGCCGCGCGCAGGCGAGCGTCTCGGCGCGGGAGCAGCGCCCGGCCGGGCGGCGCAACGCCCCGACCCGCCGCCCCTCGTCGGCCGCGGCCGCGAGCGTCGCGGCGCGGGCGTCGCCGCCGGCCGCGTCGCGCACGCCGGTGGCGAGGATGCGCGCCGCCACGTCGTAACGCCGCGCCGGGACGCTGACCGCGACCTCGGTAACGGCGGTGTACCGCTTGGCGGGGCGGCCGGCGCCGGGGCCGGTGCGGCCGGGCGGGCGGGCGTAGTCGACGGCGAGCAGGCCGGCGCCGGCGAGCTGGTCGAGGTGGAACGCCGCGAGCCGCCGCGACACGCCCGCCGCCGCCGCGACCTCGTCGCGGGTCACCGGTGCGCGGGCGGCGCGCACCGCGTCGTGCACCCGCCGCCGGGTCGGCTCGGCCAGCAGGTGCAGCGCCTCCCACGCGGACGTTGACACCGTGCGCTCCTTCCGTCTAAAACCAGCGTACGCTACTTTTAGAACGCTCGCACCGCGCGGGCGGCAGGGAGGGTGGCCATGCGCCGTTTCACGTTCGGCCCGTCGATGACCGTCAAGGGCCGCAAGTTCAAGGGCCTGCGCGGGTGGGCGGGCAAGCCGCTGCACCCGCCGCTCACCGACGTCCCCGTGGTCGCGTACCTGTTCGCCGGCGCGTTCGACCTGCTCTCGCTGCTGCTGCACGACGGGCACCCCGAGGTCGCGCGCCAGCTCTTCGTCGCCGGCACCTGGACCATCCTCGGCGGCGCGGTCGTCTCCCTCGCCGCCGCGCTCACCGGCTGGGCCGACTGGCACCGCTCGTCGCAGCCCGGCACCCAGGCCCGCCGCACGATCAACGCGCACGCCATCACGATGATCGTCGTCACCGTGCTGGTCCTCCTCGACGTCGCGCTGCGGCTCGGCGCGGGTGACGACCCGTACACCCCGGCGTTCGTCGCGATCCTGTCCGTCCTCGCCGCCGTGCTCGTCATGCTCGGCGCCACCATCGGCGGCACGCTCGTCTTCGACTACGGCTTCAACGTCGAGACCGCCGGCGACTCGCCCGTCTGGCACGAGAGCGAGACCGACGTGTACCCGGGGCAGAAGTGATGGCCGCCAACCCCTGCGACGCCGCCCCGCACCTGCGCGTCGTCCCGCCCGCCGGCATCGACGAGGAGGCGGCCGAGCGGGCCGCCGCGGCGTTCCTCGAGGCGTTCGGGCTGGACCTGTCCGACCCGACCCTCGCCGGCACGCCCGGCCGCATGGTCCGCGGCTACGCCGAGCTGCTCACGCCGCGCGAGTTCACGCTGACGACGTTCCCCAACGACGGGGCGTACGACGAGCTGGTCATCGCGCGGGACATCCCGTTCACCTCGGTCTGCGAGCACCACCTGCTGCCGTTCACCGGCACCGCGACCGTCGGCTACCTGCCGGGGGAGCGCATCCTCGGCCTGTCCAAGCTGGCGCGGGTGGTCGAGCTGTTCGCCCGGCGCCCGCAGGTCCAGGAGCGGATGACGACGCAGGTCGCGGCGTTCCTGGACGAGCGGCTCGCCCCGCGCGGCGTCGGCGTGGTGCTCTCCGCCGAGCACACCTGCATGACGCTGCGCGGCGTCGCCGCGCGCGGCGCCACGACGGTCACGTCGGCGCTGCTCGGGACGCTGCGGGCCGACCCGAGCAGCCGCGCGGAGTTCCTCGCGCTGGCGCGTCCGGCCACCGGCTGACCTGCCCGCGCCACCGCACGCTCACCGGGTGGGTGAGGCCTCACCGCCCGCGCGCAGAAGGTGCCGCGTGGGGTGGTGACGAAATGTCCGGTGACGCGCTAACCTCGTCTTTCGCACAACGCGTCCTGCCGCGTGCGTGCAGTCGTAGCGGTCCCCTGCCCGCTCACGAAAGGGTTCCCTATGCCCTCGGTCCGGCCACTCCGACCGGTCCTGGCGCTCGCCGTGGCGCTGGCCACCGCGACGCCGTTCGTCGGCGCGCGCGCCGTCGCCCCCGTCGGCGACGACATCCGCAGCTGCCGCACCAAGGGCCAGGTGACGATCCGCAAGGACGGCTGGGCCCAGATCAAGCCGCCGACGTACGACGACGGCTCGGTAGGGCCCATCAGCGTCCTCGCCGCGTCCGAGCGCGCGCTCGGCGTCGTGTTCGCGACCAACGGCAAGCAGGTGAGCGTCTCGCCCGACGGCGGCTGCATCTGGAACCACGTGTTCCAGAGCCAGCGCGACGTCGGCCAGGTCGGCGGCGTCGGCTCCCCCCAGGAGGCGAACGAGGTCTTCAACGGCCTGGTCACGCCCGGCCTGACCAGCCTCTGGGTGACCAGCTACGACGGCAGCAACGGCGCGTTCCACCCGCACGTCTACTACTCCAGCGACGCGTCGCTGGACAAGGGCACCTCGCCGAAGAAGCCGTTCGAGTCGGTCGACGTCGGTCTCCCTGCCGCCGGCAAGCCCCTCCAGCTCGTCGCCGCCAACGACTCCCACCGCAACGCGTACCTGCTCGTCGAGGAGCCGCCGGACGCGACCACCGGCGACGTCGCCACCCCGGTGCGCCGCCTCTACCGCACGACCAGCGACGAGAACCTCAGCCAGGCCGGCGTCAGCCTCTCCTGGGAGCGGGTCGCGCTCCCCGCCGGCCTCGAGCACGTCGAGGGCATCGCGCTCGACCCGTCCAACTCGGGCGGCGTGTGGGTGTGGGGCGGCAGCCAGTACGCCGCCTCCGGCGACGGCGGCACCAAGTGGACCGACCTGTTCACCGCGCAGGGCGGGGTCGTCGCGTCGATCCAGGTCGCGATGAACGGCGACGCGCAGCTCTTCCTCAACACGCCGCAGGGCTCGGTCCACCAGATCGTCGACACGCCCGGCCACGTCGTGCGGTCCGTCTCGCTGCCGGCGACCGTCGCGGTCGCCACGCGCGGCATGCGCGCCGGCGTGGTGGCGTTCAGCGACCCGGCCGGCAAGACGTTCGGCTACGACGTCGACCGCCGCAAGTGGGTGCCGCTCGGCCCCGTCGGCGGCCCGCCGTTCCAGCGGCTGTTCCTCGTCAACGTCACCGCCGGCCGCGCGCTGCTCGCGCAGACGCCGAACGGCATCTTCCGCACCGACCTCTACGACAACGAGACGTTCCTGCCGCCGGCGCACCCGCCGGAGGGCACCGGCGACCCGAACGTCGTCCCCGACATCCCGCACTCGCCGTACGTCAACGCCGTGCTCAAGACGCCCGTCCCGGAGGTCACCCTCCAGCCGGGCCGCGAGGGCAAGGTCCCGGTGGAGCTCATCGTCCCGCCGAAGACCACGCCGTTGAACGTCTACTTCCTCATGGACACGACGACGAGCATGGGCTCGTCGATCCGCAGCCTGAAGAAGAACCTCAAGCGGATCGCGCACCGCGTGCGCGAGGCGACCGGCAAGAGCGCCTGCTTCGGCGTCGGCGAGTTCAAGGACCTCACCGCCGTCGGTGTCGGCAGCACCGCGTCGCCCGAGCCGAACTCCGTGTACCGCAAGCGGCAGGAGATCGACTGCAACGACTACGACCTGTCCAAGGTCTCCGCCGGCATCGACAAGCTGCACGAGAGCGGCGGCGGCGACGAGCCCGAGGCGCACACGGTCGCGCTCATCGGATCGGTCGACCCCACGAACAACCTCGTCAAGCCGTTCGGCGTCGGCGCCGACCAGGGCGCCGGCTTCGGCGACGCGTACCGGCTGATCGTCATGATCAGCGACGCGCGGTTCCACCGCGAGGCGCCGCACCCGCCGGTCGCCGACGCGATCTCGGTCCTGAACGCGAACTACACGCAGGTCGTCGGCGTCACCGTCCGCAACGCGTTCAACGACACCGCGGCCGCGTACAGCGACATGCAGGAGGTCGCCGCGGGCACGAACACGTTCGCCCCGTCCGCGGGCGTCGACTGCGACGGCGACGGCAAGCGCGACCTCGGGGCGAACGAGCCGCTCGTCTGCCTGATCGACGGTTCCGCCGAGGAGACCAACCTCACGCCGGCGATCGTCAGCCTGCTGCTCAGCGTGCCCGACCCCGGCGCGCTCGCCGTGAAGGCGTACGACAGCCACAAGATCGTCAAGAAGATCATCGGCGAGAACCACATCATCAAGAACCTCAAGCTGGAGAACCACCTCCCGCTCACCCTGGACGTCGCGTGCGGCAAGGCCGACGACGGCCTCGACGTCAAGATCCCGCTCGTCGGCACCGTGCGCGGCGTCCCGGTCGCGAAGAACTCGGTGACCGTCCACTGCCGGTCCATCCCGCTCCTCCCGCCGCCGCCGCCGCCGAAGCCGGAACCGCCGGTGGAGTTCATCCCGCCGCCGCCGCAGATCCTCCCGGTGCCGGCCGCCGTACCGCTCCCCGTCGTGCCGCCGGCGCCCGTTCCGGCCCCCAACGGCCCGAACCCGCCCGGCAACGCGAACGCCGGCTTCTCCAGCGAGGAGGAGAAGCAGTTCCAGCTCGCGCCGGCCGCCCAGGGCGGCGAGGAGCAGGCGGGCAGCGAGGTCGAGGAGGAGGAGAGCGACCTGGCGATGTCCGGTCTCGACCGCGACGACCCGGCCGCGATGCTCGTGCTCGGCTGCGGCATGCTCATGAGCAGCGTGGCGGCGGGCGGGTACGCGTACCGGCGCCGGGTGCAGCGGTCGCTGCGCGGCGCGTACGTGTCGAGGTAGCCGACCCTCTCCCGGCGTAGGCGCGGACCGCGCGCCCACGCGTCGGCAGGCCCCGGCCGGCGGCCGGCCTGCTCACGGCCGCCGCAACGGTGCGCCGCCCCGCGCGTGTCCGCGTGGCCCGCACCGCCTGAGCCCGGCCGCACCGGTAGCGCTCGCACAAACACGCGTCGTGCGCGCTGCGCACGACGCACCAGCGCGGTGGACACCCCGAACACTCGACAGCGCCGGCGCGCGCCCCCGTCACGCGGCGCACGGCTGCCGGTGCGCGTCATTGCCCGCCGGTGCAGCCGTTCGTCCCGCCCGCTGCCGCGCGCCGTGGCGCCGACCCGCCGTCGGCGCGGGCCCCGCGCGCAGCGTTGCGCCCCGGCGGACACTCCGTGCGGTGGCGCCGCCGCCACGGTTGCCGGACGGGGCGCCCCCGGCGACGCCGTGCCCCTACCGGTGCGCCGCTGTCGCGCCGCGCCGCAGCGCGGCGGCGAGTCCGTCCCCCGTCCGGTGCGCCGCGCGGCGCGCGCCACGGCTGCCCGGCCCGCGTGGGGTGTGCCACGTGCGCCGCGTTCTCGTCGTCGCGGACACGGGCGCGAGCCGCGCACGCCGCGACGGCGCCGGACGGCCGCCCCGTCACCGCCGACCCGGGGGCGCCGTGCCGGTGCGTCGCCACGCCGATGCCAGGGCTTGTCCGCCGCGCGTCAGGCGTGCCCGGTGCGGGCCGCCGAAGCGCGCCCTGGGTCGTGGGCCGCCGACCGGTTCGACCCGCTCGGAGTCCGGCGGCACGCGGCACGTCGTCCGGGCGGGCACAGCACAACGGCGGTGACCGTGACGGCCGGAGCCGCCGCGATCACCGCCGCGTGGTGCGTGCTGAGCGGGTCAGACCTTGACGATCGTGGAGTTGGTGGCCGCGTACTTGCCGGGCACCGCGGCGAACCGCGCCTGCACCGACTGGCCGGGCTTCGCGCTCTTGAAGATCGACCGGCCCCTGCTGTCGGTGGCGATCGTCGTGACCTTCTTGCCGTTGACGTACCAGTCGACGCGCTGGCCGGTGACGGCGTGCTTGTCGTCGTCCAGCAGCGTCGCGGTGACGACGCGCGTGGTGCTGGTCGGCTTCGCGACCGCGAGCGGCGCGAACTTTGTGACCTCGGTCTTGACGACCAGGGTGCCGGTCAGCTTGGTCTTGCCCGTCGTCTCGTCGCCGTCGAAGCGCACCGTCAGCGGGTACGAGGCCGCGGGCATCGTCGCCGGGAACGTCACCGTCGCGACGCCGGCCGCGTTGGTCACGGCCGACTTCGCCAGCACGGTGCCGGCGGCGAACTGCACGGTCTTGCCGGCGAGCGCCGCGCCGGCCTCGTCGACCAGCTTGGCGGAGAGGGTGCCGGTGTCGCCGAACTGCACGGCCTTCGCGACCAGGGTGTTCAGCGCGGCGGGCGGCGGCCCGAAGCAGTAGTCGTCACCGACGACGTAGGTGGCCTCCGGGTCGGCGGCGCTGTCCGCGGACGTCTGCTTGAGGGCGATGTACTGCACCGTGCGGCCGGTGATGCCCTCGAACGTCGAGCCCTCGGCGAGCGGCTCGTCCAGCGCCGGCTGGAGCTTGTCCAGCGGGATGCTGACGAACAGGTAGTTGTCCGCCCACTCGGCCGTCGCGCCGGTGATCGTGGTGCCGGCGCTCGAGCTGACCGTCGGGGTGCCGTTGGTGCTCGGCTGGCCGACCTGGTTCCACGTCGGGTTGCGGAAGATGTAGTTGACGGTGAACGTCTTCGACTCCTGGCGGAACGTCGTGACGTAGCCGTATGCGCTGTCGGTCGGCGGCGGCGAGGCCGGCGGCGCCGCCTTGATGCCCATGTAGATCTGCAACGCCGCGTCCGTCAGGCGCAGCCCGATGCTCTTGATGTCGAGCGCGTCCACCGACGACCCCGGCCGGAGCTCCGGGTCGGTCTGCGGGTTGTAGTTGAGCTTCGCGTCGTCGGTGATGTCGTTGACGCGCCGGCTGCACACGTCGCGCGGCTTCTCCGGCACCGCCAGCGCCCCCGCGGCGCCGAACACGAGGCTGGTCGAGACCAGACCCCACCCCACCCTACGGCCTGACATGACGACTCCCGATTCCGGCTGGACGTACTCGACAGAGGCGCGCGGGAATCCCGCGCGAGAGGTGGAACCGACGCGGGGCCGGCGGATCGCCGGCCCCGCCTCAACGGTTCAGCTGGCCTTGACGCAGCTCGGGTACAGGTCCGGGTACGTCTTCGTGGTCGACGCCGCGTCGGCGGACGTCATGTCGTAGCCGCTCGTCGCGGCGAGGTTGATGAGCGTCTGGCCGGACTTCTTCAGGCCGGGCACCGCGCTGCGCTTGACGCTCCACGTGATGGTGTTGCCGGCGACCTTCACGGTCGGCGTGGCGATCTGGGCGCTGTCCATCATGAACGCGGCCGAGGGACCGGCGTAGGCGCCGCGCCCGTCGGCGTAGGTGAATGCGTACGTCGTGCCCTTGATGGTGAAACGCAGGTTCCAGTTGAAACCGAGGTACGCGGCCGGGTCACTGTCGAGGTTGTAGCCCTTGAGGCGCAGGACACCGACGACCGTGCCCTTACCGGTGGCGATGTCGCCGCCGACGATGTCGAGAGCGTCCGAGCTCGGCGCGCGGGTGACGCGGTTGCCGCCGTCACCGGTGCCGTCGGTGATGAGGTTGCACACCGGCTTCTTCTTCGCGGTGGCGGCGTCGGCGGTCGCGGTCAGGGACGCGGCGAGGCCGAGCACGGAAGCGGTCAGGACGACGGTTCGCAGTCGCATGGGGACTCCGGTAGGGGTGAGACTCGGAACAGTGCTCTGATGATTCACAAGTTCGACGTCCGGTTCGCCAGCCCTGCCGATTCGGCCACGGATCTGCGCCGGAGAACGAAAAAATACGCGCTGTCGACAGCGGGTGACGGTACGGACGCGGCTTTTGCGCGTGTTCGTCCGGAACGCACCGAGGGGCAGCCGGTGGAACGGCTGCCCCTCGGTGGTCGTACCAGGTGGTGCTAGGTCGTACTAGGTCGTGCTAGGTGACCGTAGGTCAGCCCGCGGAGATCGCGAGGCCGCAGACCGGGGTCGGGGTGCTGTTGGCCGGGACGAGGTTGCCCGTGGTCTGGCCGGTGTCCGGGTCGACCCAGTTGGCGTCGTACAGCCAGTCGTTGGCGCCGTCACCATCGACGTTGATCACCGCGGAGCAGAGGTACTGGTCCGCCGTGGTGGCCGCGTCGTACTCGACGACCGTGTGCGGGATGACCAGGACGCCGGTGCCGGACGCCGAGGCGCCCGCGAGGCCCGGGTAGCCGTACTTGCCGTCAGTCGCGGCGTAGTTGTACGTGCCGGTGAGCTGGATCCAGCAGAGCAGCGTGCCGCTGGACGCGTGCGGGGCCTGCGACGGGACCGTCGGCGGGACCGCCGGCGGAACCGAGATCGGGAACGCGTCGCCGAGGTCGCCGACGGCCAGCGGGCCACCGTCGATCTCGCCGTAGTTGTGGTTCGGGTCCTGGTTCACGGCGCCCGACGGGTCGTTGGTCGACGAGTAGCCGCAGACCGAACCGATCAGGGGCTCGCCCTGGGCGTTCGACGACGCCGAGAGGCCGGAGAGCAGGGTGCCCGCCGCGATAGCGGCGATGGCAAGCTTGCGCATGCTTCCTCCTACTCCACACCGACAGATCTCGTCTGGTGACGAGGTAGGGGGCTCTCGGTGTGGAACGGGGCGAAAGGTAGCGGACCCGGACAGAGGCCGTCAACGGGTCTGGCGACAGAAAGTTCGCGCGCTGTCACTGGCTGCCGCCGGACCTGGGCGGGCGCCGCGCGCTGACCTGGGGTGGTGTCCCGGTGCCTCCTCGGGTGGTGCCGCCGCCGGGTGGGGGTGGCGGTGGAGCGGGTCGGACGGGTCCGGAACCGGGGAGGGGCGGGGTGCCGCCGCCCCTCCCCGAATTGCCGGAGGAATTGCGTGGCGGTGCTTCAGCCGGCCGAGATCGCGAGCGAGCAGTGCGCGCCGTTGCCGGGCAGGACGAAATCACCGGTGGTGCCGTCGCCGTTGTCCTTCAGGTCGTCCCAGAGCCACGTGTTGCCGCCGGTGGCGATGGACGCGCACTCGTAGAGGTCCGAAGTGACCGCGACGTCGAACTCGATCGGCGTCGGCGCGATGTACAGCACGCCGTGGCCGGTGACCGACGCGCCGGCGAGACCGGGGTAGCCGAAGGTCGCCGAGGTCTCGACGTAGAGCGGGCCGGCCTGGAGCCAGCACGAGAGCGTGCCGTCACCGAGGACCGGTGCGGCCGTGGGCGGGATGGTCCAGTCGCCGACCGTGATCGGGCCGCCGTCGATCTCGCCGTAGTTGTGCCCGGGGTCCTGGTTGACGGCGCCCGACGGGTCGTTGGTGGAGGTGAAGCCGCAGACGAAGCCGGTGTGCGGCTGCGACTCGGCGCTGGCCGAGCCGCTGAGGACGCTGCTCGCGAGGGCGCATGCCGCGACCGCGGCGATGCCAAGCTTGCGCATTCTTCCGTTCCTTCCGGCTGCGTTCGCGGCACCCGCCGTTCTCGGCGGGGTAGGGACCGCGTCGCAGACCTCGGAAACGTACCGGCCAGGCATTTCGGCGGTCAACGGGACAAACGCGATGGGGGTGACATCTCACCCATTCGGGTTACTATTCGGGTGAGATATCACCCCCGCCGCGCGAGCATCACGTGGATCGACCCTCCTCGACCACGATGCGGGCGGCGTCGCAGGGTGGACGCGGCGGCGGCGCGGGACTCATCGGTGGCGGACCGCTGAGTTCCGGCGGGCCGCGGCGTCTGCCCTGGGACGGCCGCGAGGAGGTGCGCCGGTGGGTCCCGACGACGCGCGCGCGGTGGTGGACGTGCTCGCGGGCGGACGCGCGCTCGCGACGCTGCGCGTCGACGGCCCGGGCCGCGACGTCGCGGTGGTCGGCGCGCTCGCCCGGCTGGGGCTGGCCGCGCGGCGGCGCGGCTGGACGCTGCGGGTGCGCTGCGACGCGGGGCTGGCGGGGCTGGTGGAGCTGTGCGGGCTGTCAGGCGTCCTCGGCGTGGAGCTCGGGCGGCAGCCCGAACGCCGCGAACAGCCGCTCGGCGTCGAGGAAGTGGTGCAGCGCGACGAGCCGCCCGCCTGACGGCTCGACCACCTGCAGCGCGAACGGCGCCCACCGGCCCGGCCCGGACTGCTTGTACGCCGCGAACGCCGGGGAGCCGTTGGCGCTGACGGGGATGAGCCGGGAGCCGCGGCAGCCGGCGCCCTGCCCGACGTACCACTTCGCGATGTCGGGGGTGCCGCGCAGCCAGAGCGGGAACGGCGGCATGGTGAACGTCGCGTCGTCGGCGATGAGCGTGACGAGCGACTCGACGTCGTAGCGCTCGAACGCCTCGACGTAGCGCGCGAGCAGCGCCCTGTGCTCGTCGTCCAGGGGCGCGGGCGCGCCGAGGTCGCGCTCGGCGAGGGCGGCCTTGGCGCGCTGCAACGCGCTGTTGACGGAGGCGACGGTGCTGCCGAGCAGCTCGGCGACCTCGGCGGCCTGCCACTTGAGGACGTCGCGGAGGATCAGCACGGCGCGCTGGCGCGGCGGGAGGAGCTGCAACGCCGCCACGAACGCCAGGCGCACCGAGTCGCGCAGCTCCGCCAGCTCGGCCGGGTCGGCCTCGGCGGGCAGCACGCGGTCGTCGGCGATCGGGGAGACGAACGCCTGCTCGGGCAGCGGCGGCGGCAGCGGCGTGTCGGCCGACCACGGGCCGCCGAGGTCCATCGGCTCGGCGCGGCGGCCGGCGGCGCGCAGCGCGTCGAGGCAGACGTTGGTGGCGATCCGGTAGAGCCAGGAACGCAGCGACGAGCGGCCCTCGAACTCGGTGGCGCCGCGCCAGGCGCGCAGCATCGTCTCCTGCACGGCGTCCTCGGCGTCGAAGCCGGAGCCGAGCATCCGGTAGCAGTAGCCGGTCAGCTCGCGGCGGAACGGCTCGAGGTCGAGCGTCGCGTCGGTGGGGGCGGTGGCCACGGGCCACGAGCCTACGGCGCGAGGAACGGCGCGTCGCGGCGTAGATCACCGACGGAGGGCGCGCGCGGGGCGCGCCGGGAGGAGCGTGTCCGTGAACAGGGTCCGGCTGGGTGTCGCCGCCGTCAGCGTCCTCGGCAGCGTGCTGCTCGCGGCGCCGCCGGCGCGCGCGGCGGGCGTGGTGCGGGTGTACCCGCTCGGCGACTCGATCACGTTCGGCAACACGGCCACCGCGAACACCCCAGGCGGCTACCGCGGCCCGCTGGACGCGCTGCTCACGGCGTCCGGCGTGACGCACGAGTTCGTCGGCGCGGTCGCCGACAACTCGACGCCGGTGCTCGACGCGGAGGGGCAGGCGCACCACGACGGCCACCCCGGCTACCGGATCGACCAGGACGCGGCCGACCTCGACGGCGACGCGCACTCCTACTACGACGCCGGCGGCTACTGGCTCACCGGCACGGCGTCGCGCGCGCCGATCGTGCCGGACGTGACGATCGTGCACCTCGGCACCAACGACATCGGCCAGCGGTGGGACCCGGGCACGGTGTACCCGACGGGCGACGGGCTGGTGAACTACGGCGACCCGGCGCAGCGGGCGGCGTTCGTGGCGCACATGACGGCGCGGCTGGAGGGGCTGGTCGACAAGCTCCTCGCGCTCCGCCCGGACTCGCGCGTGGTGCTGTCGAACGTCATCCCGATCGGCCTGACCGGCGTCGACCTGGTGACCGGGGAGTACGGCACGGCGATCGCGGACCTGGTCGCGCGGGAGCGGGCGGCCGGCAAGCGGGTGGTGCTGGCCGACGTGTGGTCGCGGTTCGCGCAGGCGACCCCGGCGGGCGTCGTGCTGGTGCCCGGCCTGCTCTGCCAGGACGCGGTCCACCCGACGGTCGCCGGCTACGCCGTGATGGCGGCGGTGTACCGCGACGCGGTCCTGGCCGCGCTGGCGCTGCCGTAGCGGAAACTGGCGCCCGTGGCGCGGGTCGAGTACCGCAACGGCCGCTGGTACGACGGCCGCGGCTTCGTCGCGCGCACCGCGTGGACGGACGGGCCGCGGTTCGCGGCCGGGCCGCTGCCGGGCGCCGAGATGGTGGACCTGGACGGCGCGTTCGTCGTGCCGCCGTACGGCGACGCGCACGTCCACTGGCTGGAGCCGGACCTGGTCGACGCGTACGTCGCGCAGCACGTCCGCGCCGGCGTGCTCTACGTGAAGGACCACGCGACGTCGGCGGCGTTCCGGGAGGCGATGCGGCCGGCGCTCGGGCCGGTGGAGCTGGTCAGCGCGCACCGCGGGTTCACCGCGCCGGACGCGCACCCGGCGGGGCTGGTCGACGGGCTGGTCGGCCTCGGCGTGCTGCCGCCGTCGTGGGGGCCGGCGCGCGGCGACGGCGAGCTGTTCCACGCCGTCGCGTCGGAGGGCGACGTGGACCGCGCGTGGCCGCTGCTGCTCGCGACCCGGCCGGACTTCGTCAAGGTCTTCCTCGTCCGCTCGGCCACCTACGGCCGCCCGGCCGCCACGCGCGAACGCGGCCTGGACCCGGCGCTGGTGCCCGGCATCGTGGCGCGGGCGCACGACGCGGGGCTGCGCGTCGCCGCGCACGTCGAGGACGCGCACGACGTGCGCGTGGCGGTCGCGGCGGGCGTGGACGACCTGGCGCACCTGCCGTTCGCGCTCGACGGCGACCCGGCGGCGTTCGCGATCGAGGAGGCGGACGCGCTCGCGCTGGGGCGGCGCGGTGGCACCGTCGCGACGACGCTGGAGTGGCTGGACGAGTCGCCGGCCGGGCTCGCCGTCACCCGCGACAACGTCGCCCGGCTGCGCGCGGCCGGGGTGACCCTGCTGGTGGGCAGCGACGTGTTCCGCACCACGGCCGTCGCCGAGGCGGACCGCCTGGTCCGGCACGGCCTGCTGGCGCCGGCCGAGCTGCTGCGCGCCTGGTGCGTCGACACGCCGCGGGCGATCACGCGGCGGCCCGGCGTGGGCGCGCTGGTGCCGGGCGCGGAGGCGTCGTTCCTCGCGCTGCGCGCCGACCCGCTGGCCGACGTCGCGGCGACCGGCGACATCGCGCTGCGGGTCCGCGACGGCGAGCCGGTAGCGCCGGCCGACGTGCCGATGCCCGCGCTCCCGGTGTAGCGGCGCGCCCGCGCGACCCACTACGTTCCTGTCGTCCTGACGATCTTCGCGAAGGAGCCACCATGCCCCGGTACCTGGTCGAGCGCACGTTCCCCGACGGTCTCGACATCCCGCGCACCCCCGAGGGCGCGGCCGTGTGCAACACCGTCATCGGCAACAACGCGCAGGAGAGCGTCACCTGGGTCCACTCGTACGTGACGACCGACAAGAACAAGACGTTCTGCATCTACGACGCGCCGAGCCCGGACGCGATCCGCAGCGTCGCGCAGACCAACGGGCTGCCGGTCGACAGCATCACCGAGGTCAGCGTCCTCGACCCGTACGCGTACCTGTAGCGGAGGCGGACCGCGCGGGCGGGGCGGTAGCCTCGCCCGCGTGGACGCCGAGGACGAGAAGCTGGTGACGCTGGCGCGCAGCGCGTACGGCCGGGCGCTGGTGCGCACCTGGCCGCGCGCGGGGGCGGCGGTCCGCGACGACATGGGCCGCACCTACGCCGCCGCCACGGTCGAGGTCGACGGCGCGAGCGTCACGGCGTTGCAGCTCGCGGTCGCGTCGGCGATCAGCAGCGGCGCCCGCGCGTTCGAGGCGGCGGCCGTCGTGAGCGACGAGCCGGCCGCGCCGGACGTCGAGGGGGAGAAGGCGCTGGCGGCGTTCGGGCCGGTCCCGGCCCTGATCCGCGCGGCCCCCGACGGCACGATCGCCGGATGACGTTCCGCTCCGGCTTCGCCTGCTTCGTCGGCCGCCCCAACGCCGGCAAGTCGACGCTCACCAACGCCCTCGTCGGCACCAAGGTGGCGATCGCGTCGAGCAAGCCGCAGACGACGCGGCACGCCGTCCGCGGCATCGTGCACCGCCCCGACGCGCAGCTCGTGCTGGTCGACACGCCGGGCCTGCACAAGCCGCGCACGCTGCTCGGCGAGCGCCTCAACGACGTCGTCCGCACCACGTGGAGCGAGGTCGACGTGGTGGCGTTCTGCATCCCGGCCGACCAGCCGGTGGGGCGCGGCGACGAGTACATCGCCAAGGAGCTCACCGAGCTGAAGACGCCGGTCATCGCGGTCGTCACGAAGGGCGACCTCCAGCCGGACCGGCAGCGGATGAGCGAGCAGCTCGTGGCCGTCGCCGACCTCGGCGACTGGGCCGAGATCGTGCCGTGCAGCGCGGTGACGCAGTGGCAGGTCGACCTGCTCGCGGACCTGCTGGTGCAACGCCTCCCCGAGGGGGCGGCGCTGTACCCGGAGGGCGAGCTGACCGACGAGCCGGAGCTGGTGATGGCCGGCGAGCTGATCCGCGAGGCGGCGCTGGAGGGCGTGCGCGACGAGCTGCCGCACTCGCTCGCGGTGGTGGTCGAGGAGATGGTGCCGCGCGAGGGCCGCGCCGACCTGGTCGACGTGAGCGCGACGCTGTTCGTGGAGCGCGACAGCCAGAAGGCGATCGTCATCGGCCGCGGCGGCGAGCGGTTGAAGACCGTGGGCACCAACGCCCGCCGGCAGATCGAGGCGCTGCTCGGCAGCCGCGTCTACCTGGACCTGCGGGTGAAGGTCGCGAAGGACTGGCAGCGCGACCCGAAGCAGCTACGGCGCCTCGGCTTCTGACAGCGAGACCTCCCACGACTCCCACACGTGCTGGCAGGCGAAGCCGAGCTCGCGGTTGACGCGGAGCATGTGCCCGTTGGAGGCGGCGTTCCACGTCGAGATGACCCGCGCGGGCGTCTCGTCCAGCACGCGCAGCACGTTGAGCGCCTTGACCCAGCGGCCGAGCCCGCGCCCGCGGTGGGGGACGGCGACTGCGGTGTCCTCGTTCTCCACGACGTCCGGCCACTCCGGGTGCACGACGACCTGGTTGAACGCCGCCAGCTCGCCGGTCGCGACCTCGCGCGCGACGACCGTGAGCATGGTGTGGCCGCGCGCCGCGACGGCGTCCTCGAAGTCGCGCACGCGCTCCGGCGTGTAGACCCAGTCCTCCTCGGTGAGGTCGTCGCGCGGCGCGGTGTTCATGGTCGACAGCAGCGCCGTGTACGCGCCGGAGCAGCTCGTCGGGGCAGCGCGTGAACGTCAGCGGCTCGTACCCCGCCGGCGCGGCGACCGACGCGAGCCGGGCGCGGTCGGCCGTGTCGAGGCGGAGCACGTTGTGCTGCTCGACCGACCCGCGCCGCCCGCCGCGCGCCGCCAGCCAGCCGCCCGCCGGGTGCCCCTGGGGCAGGGCGACGGTGAGCAGCTCGCGGCCCAGCGGCCGCAACGTCGCGGCGACCGCCGCCAGCAACGGCCCCGCCGCGTCGCCCCACCGCTCCGGCGGCACGTGCAGCTCCAGCCAGGCGCGGTCGCGGTTGTCCGCCGCCTCCCACCAGTACAGCTCGCCGTCGCCGGCGACCGTGCCGTCGTCGTCGCGGAGCAGCCAGACGAGGATGCGCCGGGTCGCGCCGGTGTGCCGCAGCCGGGCGGCGAGGTACGCCGGCGTCGGCGGCAGCCCGTCCGGCCAGCCGGCCGGAGCCGCGGCGACGGTGGCCGCGCAGTACGCCGCGACGGTGTCCGCGTCGTCGAGGTCGAGGCGTTCGGCGCGCATCAGAGCACCGCGTCCAGCGTGGTCTCCCACGCCTCCCACACGTGCTCGCAGGCGAAGCCGAGCTCGCGGTTGACCCGGAGCATGTGCGTGTTGGAGACGGCGTTCCACGTCCGCACCGCCAGCGTCTCCGGGAAGTCGTCGCGGACGCGCAGCAGGTTGGCCGCCTTCACCCAGCGGCCGAGCCGGTGCCCTCGGTGGGGGACGGCGACGGCGGTGTCCTCGTTGTCGACCACCTCCGGCCAGTCCGGGTGCACGACGAGCTGGTTGAACGCCGCCGGCTCGCCCGTGGCGGACGACCGCGCGACGACGGTCAGCAGCAGGTGCCCGCGCCGCGCGACGGTCGCCTCGAACGCGCGGAGGCGTTCCGGCGTGTAGACCCAGTCCTCCATCGTCAGGTCGTCGCGGGGCGCGTCGTTCATCGTCGACAGCAGCCGCGTGTAGGGCTCCAGCAGGTCGTCCGGGCAGGCGCCGTCGAAGGCGACCAGCTCGTACCCCGCGACCGGCGGGACCTCGTGCACCGCGCGCGGCACGCGGTCGAGACGGAGGACGTTGTTCTCCTCCGCCGAGCCGCGCCGCGCCCCGCGTGCCGCCAGCCACGCCGCCGCCGGGTGCCCCGCGGGCAGGTCGACGTGGAGCGACTCGCGCCCGGCCGCGCGCAGCACTCCGGCGCCCGCCGCCAGCAGCGCGCCCGCGAGCTCGGGGGAGAAGCGTTCGGGCGCGACCTCCAGGTGCAGCCAGGCCCGGTCGCGGTTGTCCGGCGCCTCCCACCAGAAGACCTCGAGCCCGCCGGCCGGCCGGTCGCCGTCGAGCGCGAGCCACAGGTGGTCGCGGTGGTCCGCGCCGACGTTGGTCACGCGGTTGAGCAGGAACGCCGCCGGCGGGAGCAGCCCGGCCGGGAACGCCGGCCGCCGCGCCTCGTGCGCCACCGCGACGTAGGCCGCGTCCAGCGCCCCGTCCCCCGCGCCCGGGTGGTACCGCTCGATGCGCACCACGCCGTTCTACCGCTCGCGTCGCGGCCCCGCGAACGCATTACCGGAGGATGATGGGGCGGTGACGCTGTACCGCGACCAGGCCGTCGTCCTGCGCACGCAGAAGCTCGGCGAGGCCGACCGCATCGTGACGATGCTGGCCAAGCGGCACGGCAAGGTGCGCGCGGTTGCGAAGGGCGTGCGGCGCACCAGGAGCAGGTTCGGCGCGCGGCTGGAGCCGTTCGTGCACGTCGACGTGCAGAACTACCAGGGGCGCGAGCTGGACATCGTCACGCAGGCCGAGATCGTCGACCCGTTCGCCGCGATGATGAACGACTACGAGCGCTACACGGCGGGCACCGCGATGCTCGAGGCGGCCGACCGGCTGACCGAGGAGCGGGAGCCGGCGCTGCGGCTGTACCTGCTGCTCGTCGGTGGGCTGCGTTCGCTGGACTCCGGCGAGCACGCGCCGTCGCTGGTGCTCGACGCGTTCCTGCTGCGGTCGCTGTCGATCAGCGGCTACGAGCCGTCGCTCGACGCCTGCGCGCGCTGCGGCGCGACCGGCCCGCACCGGTGGTTCGCGGTGCCGTCCGGCGGCGTCGTCTGCACCGCCTGCCACCCACCCGGCTCGGTGACGCCCGGCGCGCCGGCGGTCGCGCTGCTCGCGGCGCTGCTCGGCGGCGACTGGCCGGCCGCGGACGCCGCCGACCACCGCACCCGCCGCGAGGCCAGCGGCCTCGTCAGCGCGTACGCCGAGTACCACCTGGACCGGCGGCTGCGCTCGCTCGCGATGGTCGAGCGGTGAAGCCCCGCCCGCCCACGCCGCACCCGTCCGGCGCGCGGCCGCCGCAGGTGGGCGACGTGCCGCGCCACGTCGCGCTCGTCATGGACGGCAACGGCCGCTGGGCCAAGGAGCGCGGCCTGCCGCGCACCCGAGGCCACGAGGCCGGCGAGCACGCGCTGTTCGACTGCGTCGAGGGCGCCATCGAGGTCGGCGTGCAGTGGCTGTCGGCGTACGCGTTCTCCACGGAAAACTGGAAGCGCTCGCCCGAGGAGGTGCGCTTCCTCATGGGCTTCAACGAGAACGTCCTCGTCCGCCGCCGCGACGAGATGCACGCGCTCGGCGTCCGCGTCCGCTGGGCCGGCCGGCGCGAACGCCTCTGGCCGCGCGTCATCCGCCGCCTCGAGGAGGCGGAGGAGCTGACGAGGCACAACAAGGTCCTGACGTTGACGATGTGCGTCAACTACGGCGGCCGCGCGGAGATCGTCGACGCCGTCCGCCGCATCGCCGCCGACGCGCGCGACGGCCGGCTCAACGCCGCCCGCGTCTCCGAGAAGACCCTCGCGCGCTACCTGGACGAGCCGGAGATGCCGGACGTCGACCTGTTCATCCGCACGTCCGGCGAGCAGCGGGTGAGCAACTTCCTGCTCTGGCAGAGCGCGTACGCCGAGCTGGCGTTCGTGCCGACGCTCTGGCCGGACTTCGACCGCCGCCACCTGTGGCACGCGATCGAGGAGTACGCCCGCCGTGACCGCCGCTACGGCGCGGCCGAGCCGAACGAGGTGCCCGGCGCATGACCCGCCTCCAGCACGCCAACGTCGTCATCCCGCGCGGCGCCTCGGCCGAGGTGGCGCCGTTCTACGAGCGGGTCCTCGGGCTGCGCCGGGTCGAGAAGCCGGCGGCGCTGGACCCGAGCGGCGCGTGGTTCGACGTCGACGGCTACGCGCAGGTCCACCTCTCCGAGCGCGACGGCGACCGGCACCCGGACAGCCACTTCGCGCTCGTCGTGGACGACCTCGACGCGACCCTCGCGCGGGTCGCCGAGGCGGGCGCGCCGTGGACCGAGCAGGAGGACGTGTTCGGCGGCCGCCGCGGCTTCACCCGCGACCCGGCCGGCAACCGCATCGAGCTGCTGGAACGCGCCGGCTCTCTCCGCTAGCGCGTCGCGCCGGTGAGGCGCGCGAGCGCGTAGGCGACGACCAGCGCGAGCACGACCAGCCGCACCGCGCGCCCGGGCAGCGGCACCCGCGGCCAGGACAGGTACACCAGCCAGCCCAGCAACGCCGCCACGACGAGCAGCGCGACGCCGCCCACCGCACCCGGCGCGAGCAGCCCGGCCGCGACCAGGCCCGCGACGAGCAGGCCGGGGACCGCGCGCGGCAGCCGCGCGAGGAACACCACCACGACCGCGCTGCGGCGTTCGACCGCGTGCCGGAACGGCGGCGCGCCCTCGGTGAAGAACGGCTTCGGCTCCGGCGCCGCCGCCCCGCCCCGGCCCGCCGGCCGGCCCGCCGCCGGTCGCGCCGCCCGCTGGCCGCCCTGCGGGCGGCCGCCCCCGGGCCGCGCGCCCGCACCTGTGCGCCCCGGCGCGGGACGCTTCCGCTTCGCCACGCCGGTAGCGTTCCACACGTGATCGTCGTGACGCGGTTCGTGGTCGCGCCGGGCGAGGAGGCGGCGTTCCGCGCCGACGCCGCCGCGGCGCTGGCGGCGCTGGCGCAACGCCCCGGCTGGCAGCGCGGGCGCGTCGCGCGCGCCACCGACGACGCCACCGCGTGGCTGCTGCTGACCGAGTGGGAGAGCGTCGGCGCGTACCGCCGCGCGCTGTCCGGCTACGACGTGAAGCTGCACGCCACGCCGCTGCTGGCCCGCGCCGTCGCCGAGCCGAGCGCGTACGAGGTGCTGGCCGAGGGCGCCACCGGCGACCGGGCGCCGGACGCCGACGTCACCGGCCCCGGCGAGTCCCCGCGCGGCTGACGCCTGCGAACGAGTAGGGCTTGGCGAGACGCGGCCCTGCGTCGCCGCGCCCACACGACGACCGCCGCGTGGATCGCTGCGCCGCGACGGCCTGCGTCTCGCCAAGCCCTACTAGGCTGGCCGGGTGGCAGGCAGCCGGGGTCTCGGCGCGCTCGCCGCCGGGCTGGTGCTGGCCGGCGGCCTCCTCACCCACGCGCTGGACGAGGAGGGGCTGCTGCCCGGCGTGCACGAGGCGGAGCGGGTCAGGGAGTTCGCCGAACGCGGCGCCGCCCGGCCGCTGCTCCTCCTCGGCTGCGTCCTGCTCTCCGCCGCCACCGGCGCGCTCGTCGCGCGCCAGGCGCGCCGCCGTTGCGGCCTCGACCCGCGCGCGCTGCTCGCGCTCGTCGTCGCGGGCCAGGCGGCGCAGTTCGCGTCGTTCGAGGTCGTCGCGCGGCTCGCCGCCGGGCTGGACGTCGCGGAGGTGTTCGTGGAGCCGGCGTTCGCGACCGGCGTCCTCGTGCAGGTCCTCATCGCCGGGGCGTTCGTCGCGCTGCTGCTGCTCGCCGCGCGCCGCCTCGGCGCGCTCCTCGCGACCCCCGCCGCGCCGTGGCACCCGGCGCCCGCCAAGCCGCTCACCCGCACCGCGCCGCGCGCCGGCACCCGGCGTGCGGAGGCCCGCCCGCAGGGTAGGGCACCCCCGGGACCGGTCGTCCCCGTCCCGCAACCCTGACCGGAAGGACCATCCATGCGAATCCGCCGGCTCGTGGCCGCGGCAGCGGTGCCCCTGCTGCTCGCGTCCGTCGGCTGTGCCGACAAGGACAAGGAGGAGGAGGAGGGCGAGAAGGCGGCCGGGCAGTCGTGCGACGGCCTGCTCAAGCCCGACGACCCCTCCGCCCACCTCCCCAGCACCATCCCGGCCGGCCTCACCGGCGCGACGTTCTACGAGGTGCAGACGCAGGGCGCGACCAAGCGCTACTTCGCCTACACCGCGGGGACCGACCTGGTGAAGACCCGCGACGACATCAAGGCGGCGTTCGAGGCCGCCAAGATCGAGATCGAGGGGACCGACCAGGAGGAGGGCGCCGAGGCCGAGTTCGAGTTCAAGGCCGGTGCCGAGGAGGGCAGCGTCCAGGTCATCCCGCTCTGCCAGGGGAACCTGCGCGTCCGCTACCGCGTCGGCCCGAAGTAGCCGAACGCCCGCGACGGCCGGTGGCGCACCACGCGCCGCCGGCCGTTCGCGCGCTCAGGCCGTGGCGAACGACCGCAGCACGCCGGTGAGGGTGTCGGCGTCCTGGTAGGTGAGGCCGAGCGCGGAGACGTGCCGCCACCGCACGACACCCTCCGCGTCGAGCACGAACACCGCGCGCTTCACGCCGAACGGCCCGGCGACGCCGTAGAGGCGGGCGACCGCCTTGTCGGTGTCCGCGAGCAGCGGGAACGTCAGGCCGCGCTTCGCCGCGAACGCCTCGTGCGAGTCGAGGTTCTGCGCCGAGATGCCGAGCACGACCGCGTCGAGCTCGGCGAACCGGCCCAGGTCGTCCTGGTACGAGCAGAGCTGCTTGGTGCAGACGGCGGTGTCGTCGCCCGGGTAGAACGCGAGCACGACCGGGCGGCCGCGCAGCTCGGAGAGCACGTAGTCGCGGCGCCCGTCGGGCGACGTTCCGGGGAGGACGAAGTCGGGTGCGGCGGTGCCGGGGTCAGGGGTGGCCATAACGGTTCTGCTTCGCCGCGACGGCCCGATACCCTCCACGGTCATGGCCGCCGACCGCATGGACAACCTCGTCAGCCTCGCCAAGCGCAGGGGGTTCGCCTACCCCGGCTCGGAGATCTACGGCGGTCTCCGCGCGTCGTGGGACTACGGCCCGCTCGGCGTCGAGCTGAAGAACAACATCAAGCGGCACTGGTGGCGCTCGATGGTGCAGCGCCGCGACGACGTCGTCGGCCTCGACTCGTGCATCATCCTGGCGCCGCAGGTGTGGGAGACGTCCGGCCACGTCACCGGCTTCACCGACCCGCTCACCGAGTGCACGTCGTGCCACAACCGCTACCGCGCCGACCACCTCGAGGAGCAGTACGAGGCCAAGCACGGCCGCCCGCCGACGGGCCTCGCCGACGTCAACTGCCCGAGCTGCGGCGCGAAGGGCCAGTTCACCGAGCCGCGGATGTTCAGCGGCCTGATGAAGTCCTACATCGGCGCGGTCGAGGACTCCTCCGCGCAGGTCTGGCTGCGGCCGGAGACCGCGCAGGGCATCTTCGTGAACTACCTCAACGTGCAGCAGTCGGCGCGGCGCAAGCCGCCGTTCGGCATCGCGCAGATCGGCAAGTCGTTCCGCAACGAGATCACCCCCGGCAACTTCATCTTCCGCACCCGCGAGTTCGAGCAGATGGAGATGGAGTTCTTCGTGCCGCCGGCCGAGGGCGACCGGTGGTTCGAGTACTGGAAGAACGAGCGGATCGCGTGGTTCCGCGACCTCGGCATCCGCGAGGAGAACCTCCGCTTCTACGAGCACCCCAAGGAGAAGCTCGCGCACTACTCCAAGGGGACGTTCGACATCGAGTACCGCTTCAACTTCCCGCGGACCGAGTGGGCCGAGCTGGAGGGCATCGCGTACCGCGGCGACTTCGACCTCACGTCGCACGCGAAGGCGTCCGGCGTCGACCTGTCGTTCTTCGAGCAGGAGTCGGGCGAGCGGTACACGCCGCACGTGGTCGAGCCGGCGCTCGGCGTCGACCGCACCGCGCTCGTCGTGCTGCTCGACGGCCTCACCGAGGACGAGGCGCCGACCGGCAAGGGCGGCGTCGAGAAGCGCACCGTCCTCAAGATCGACAAGCGGCTGGCGCCGGTGAAGGTGGCCGTGCTCCCGCTCTCCCGCAACGAGCGCCTCTCACCGATGGCGCGCGAGCTCGCGCAGACGCTGCGGGAGCGGTGGAACGTCGAGTTCGACGACGCCGGCGCGATCGGCCGCCGGTACCGGCGGCAGGACGAGATCGGCACGCCGTTCTGCGTGACCGTGGACTTCGACTCGCTGGACGACAACGCCGTGACCGTCCGCGAGCGGGACACCATGACGCAGGAACGTGTCCCGCTCGCGGAGGTCGAGCGCTACCTCGGCGAGACGCTGCCGGTCTGCTGACCCGTTAGCCGCAGATCGGCTGGGCGGGCGGGTGCGCGAGGATCCGGTCGAGCTGGTACCACACCGCGTCGACGGGGCGGCAGACCGAGACGCAGTTCGGGTCCTGGTCGGGGTCGCAGGCCGAGGCGGAGGTCGACGGCAGCGCGACGGCGGCCACGGCCACCGCCACCGCCGCGAGAGCGAGGGAACGACGCACGGGGGAGCCTTTCTGGTCAGCCCTGGGGGCACTCGATGAGGTCGAGCCCGGTGAGCTTGCGGACGAGCGCCGCGCGCTTGTCGCACTCGCTCGGGCCGCACGGGTTGGTCTCGTTGTTCTCGCAGTACGCGAGCGCCGGCGCGGCGGGCAGCAACGCCGCCACCACGGACGCCGCGAGGACGAGGCGGGTTACTGCGTGCATGCCCAGATCCCGGTGGGGAGGTGCGCCTGCTCGGCGAGCGAGTCGTAGGTGCGGCTGAAGTCCTCGCAGCCGTTGGCGCAGCCGCCGGAACCCTCGAGGTCGAAGACCTGCGGGTCGCACTGCGCCGACGCGGGCGCGATCGGCGCGAGGGCCGCCGCGAGGCCGGCGACGAGGCCGGCGAGGGCGAGCTTGGAACGCATCATGGTCTCCTGGTCAGATCGGGCAGAGGCACGTCAGTCCACGCAGACGAGCTGCGGCACGAGGAAGCACGGCGAGCAGTGGCCCGTGGCCTCGTAGAGCGGGGTGATGCAGACGGCCGACGCCGGCGCGACGGGGAGGAGGGCGGCGGCGGCACCGGCGGCCAGGGCCGCGGCGGCGAGCATCCTGCGCATGCGGGGAGTCCTTCCATGAGGGGTGGAGGGGTGGCGGGAACGTTCGCGACGGGACGCGCCCGCTCCTGCCTGGTGCGGGTGGCGCGCACAGTAGGACATACCGGCGCGTCCTGCCTAGGCCGACGCGCGTTCGGTCCGGCGCGGCGCGGGGAACGTGCTCGGGGATAGCCTCAGCCGGACCGCCAACGCCGTTCGAGGAGACGCCGTGCCGAAGTACGTCTACGACTTCCACGAGGGGAACCGCGACCTCAAGGACCTGCTCGGCGGCAAGGGCGCCAACCTCGCCGAGATGACCAACATCGGCCTGCCCGTCCCGCCCGGGTTCACGATCACGACCGAGGCGTGCAAGGTCTACCTGAACACCGGCGCGGAGCCGCCGGAGCTCGCCGCCGAGGTGACCGAGCACCTGGCCGGGCTGGAGCGGGCGATGGGCCGGCGGCTGGGCGACCCCGACGACCCGCTGCTCGTCAGCGTGCGGTCCGGGGCGAAGTTCTCGATGCCCGGGATGATGGACACCGTCCTCAACATCGGCCTCAACGACGCCTCCGTCGACGGCCTCGCGAAGCAGACCGGCAACGACCGGTTCGCCTGGGACTCGTACCGGCGGCTGGTGCAGATGTTCGGCAAGACGGTGCTGGGCGTCGAAGGCGACCTGTTCGAGCACGCGATCGACCGGGTGAAGGACGAGCGCGGCGTCAAGAACGACCTGGACCTCGACGCGGGCGACCTGCGCGGTCTGGTGGAGACGTTCAAGGGGATAGTCCGCGAGCACACCGGCCGCGACTTCCCGGACGACCCGCGCGAGCAGATGGACCTCGCGGTGCGCGCGGTGTTCGACTCGTGGAACGGCGAGCGCGCCCGCCTCTACCGCCGCCAGGAGCGCATCCCCGCCGACCTCGGCACCGCCGTCAACGTGCAGACGATGGTGTTCGGCAACCTCGGCATGGACTCCGGCACCGGCGTCGCCTTCACCCGCGACCCCGGCACCGGCGCGACCGGCGTCTACGGCGACTACCTGGAGAACGCGCAGGGCGAGGACGTCGTCGCCGGCATCCGCAACACGCGGTCGCTGGAGGAGCTCGAGCAGATCGACAAGGCCGCGTACGACGCGCTGCTCGCGAACATGACGACGCTGGAGGGCCACTACCGCGACCTCTGCGACATCGAGTTCACGGTCCAGCGCAACAAGCTCTGGATGCTCCAGACCCGCGTCGGCAAGCGCACCGCCGCGGCGGCGTTCATCATCGCCAGCCAGCTCGTCGACGAGGGCGTCATCGACCTGGACGAGGCGCTGACGCGGGTCACCGGCGCGCAGCTCGCGCAGCTGATGTTCCCGCGCTTCGGCGAGACCGGCGCGCAGCGGATCGCCAGGGGCATGAACGCCTCGCCCGGCGCCGCCGTGGGCGTCGCGGTGTTCGACTCGGACCGCGCCGAGGAGCGCGCGAAGACCGAGCCGGTGATCCTCGTCCGCCGCGAGACCAACCCCGACGACCTCAACGGCATGATCGCCGCGCAGGGCATCCTCACCTCGCGTGGCGGCAAGACCTCGCACGCCGCCGTCGTCGCGCGCGGCATGGGCAAGACCTGCGTCTGCGGCGCCGAGGAGCTGGAGATGGACCTGGAGGGGCGGCGGTTCACCGCCCCCGGCGGCGTCGTCGTGCAGGAGGGCGACACCATCTCCATCGACGGCTCCAGCGGCGCCGTCTACCTCGGCGAGGTCGAGGTCGTGCCGTCGCCCGTGGTCGAGTACTTCGAGGGGAACCTCGCCCCCGACGCCGACCCGCTCGTCGCCGCAGTGCACCGGCTGCTCACCCACGCCGACGAACGCCGCCGCCTCGGCGTGCGCGCCAACGCCGACACCCCCGAGGACGCCGAGCGCGCCCGCCGCTTCGGCGCCGCCGGGATCGGCCTCTGCCGCACCGAGCACATGTTCCTCGGCGACCGCCGCCAGCTCGTCGAGGACCTGATCCTCGCCGGCGACGACGAGGCCGCCCGCGACGCGGCGTTGCGGGCGTTGCTGCCGATGCAGCGGGAGGACTTCGTCGGCATCTTCGAGGCGATGGACGGCCTGCCCGTCACCATCCGGCTGCTCGACCCGCCGCTGCACGAGTTCCTGCCGTCGCTGGAGGAGCTCGCGGTCGAGCTGGCCGTCGCGGAGGCGAAGGGCGAGACCGCCGACCCGAAGCGCCGGACGCTGCTCGACGCGGTCCGCCGCCTGCACGAGCAGAACCCGATGCTCGGCCTGCGCGGCGTCCGCCTCGGCCTCGTCATCCCCGGCCTGTTCCAGCTCCAGGTCCGCGCCATCGCCGAGGCCGCCAAGATCCGCACGGAGGCCGGCGGCGACCCGCGCGCCGAGATCATGGTGCCGCTCGTCGGCGCCGTGCAGGAGCTCGAGGTCATCCGCGAGGAGACCGAGCAGGTGCTCCGCGAGGTCGGCGTCGAGGCGTTGATCGGCACGATGATCGAGGTGCCGCGGGCGGCCCTCACCGCCGGGCAGATCGCCGAGAGCGCCGACTTCTTCTCGTTCGGCACCAACGACCTGACGCAGATGGGGTGGGGGTTCTCGCGCGACGACGTGGAGGCGGCGTTCTTCGGCCGGTACCTCGACCTCGGCATCTTCGGCGTCTCGCCGTTCGAGACGCTCGACCGCGAGGGCATCGGCCGCCTGGTCCGCATCGCCGTCGAGGAGGGCCGGGCCGCGAAGCCCGGCCTGAAGCTCGGCATCTGCGGCGAGCACGGCGGTGACCCCGACTCCGTCCACTTCTGCCACGAGGTGGGTCTCGACTACGTCTCCTGCTCGCCGTTCCGCGTCCCCGTCGCCCGCCTCGAGGCCGGCCGCGCCGCCGTCGAGACCTCCGGGAGTGACACCCGGTGACACGTGGGCAGCAGAGGTGGTGGCGGGTGGGGGTCCCGGTCCCGCGACTAAGGGAGCGCAGCGGAACTAGCGGGACCGGGACCCCCACCCGACGACACCGACGGTGAGGCGGGTCGCCCGGTGGGCGCTCCGGGGCGTCCTCGTCGTCGTCGCGGCCGTCCTCGTGGTGGGTGGCTGGACGGCGTTCCGGGTGTGGCAGGTGGCGCGTCAGGACTCCCGTGGCCACGCGGACGCGATCGTGGTGCTGGGGGCGTCGCAGTTCGACGGGCGGCCGTCGTCGGTGTTCCGGTCGCGGCTCGACCACGCGAAGGCGCTCTACGACGGCGGCGTCGCCACCACCGTCGTCACCGTCGGCGGCAACCGCCAGGGGGACCGCTTCACCGAGGCGGGGGCCGGGCGGGCGTACCTGCGGGCGCAGGGGGTCCCCGCGGACGCCGTGACCGAGGTGGGGCAGGGCAACGACACCCTCACCAGCCTCCAGGCCGTCGCCACCGTCGCGCGCGAGCACCGCTGGCACGACGTGGTGCTCGTCACCGACCCCTGGCACTCGTTCCGGGCGCGGGCGATGGCGGGCGAGGTGGGGCTGCACGCCGAGACGTCGCCGACCCGGTCCGGGCCGGCCGTGCAGGGGCGCGGGCGGGAGCTCCGCTACATCGGGCGGGAGACGGTCGCGTACCTGTACTACAAGGTGTTCCGGACGTCGTTCGGACGGGGCCCGAGCGCCGTCTGAGGCAGGAGACGGGACCTTCCGGCGCGAAGGTTCACCAGTAGACCTTCCAGAGAGGCAACCCATGAACCGAGTCCGACTGCTGGGCGCCGCGATGGTGGCCGCCTCGGCGACCGGCTTCGCCGCGCTCGCGCCCGCGAGCGCCGGCAGCACCGCCGACAACGGCGGCATGACGTGGCGGCAGCGCGCCGTCGCCGACAACTCCGGCTACACCGAGCCGTCGTTGTCGATCGACAAGAGCGGCAACATCGTCGTCTGCTCCCCGGGCGGCCCGGGCACCGAGATGTGGATCTCCGAGGACGACGGGAAGTCGTTCCGCAACTCCACGACCGGTGTCGAGGAGGGCACCGGCGGCGGCGACTGCGAGATCCACTTCCTGCCCGACGGCACGCTGCTCAACTCCGACCTGGCGATCTCGACGTCGTACATCCACACGTCGAAGGACCTGGGCAAGACGTGGGAGCGCGCGGACGACGCGGGCCCGGAGCAGGACCGGCAGTGGTTCGCGTCCTACAACTCCGGCGAGCCGGTGGCGTACCACGTCTACCACGGCATCGCGGAGGAGGGTGAGTACTACGTCAAGAGCACCGACGGCGGGAAGACGTGGAGCGACGTCCCCACCCCGGTGAACTCGGCGGACCAGCTCGCCTGCACCCCGAACGCCGTCGCGAAGCCGGGCGACACCGCCTGCCTCGCCGACCAGGACTACAACACGTTCAGCGGCCCGATGCTCGTGGACCAGAAGACCGGCGAGCTCTACGTCGTCTACGGCATCAGCGACGCCGCCACCAACGGCACCAGCACCGGCGGCTTCGGCAACCCGCGCGGCCTGGTCGTGGCACACAGCACCGACGGCACCACGTGGACGAACAAGTACGCGGTCGTCATCAACGGCATGGTCATCGACGGCGAGTACGTCGCGTCCGGCTTCCCGTGGGGCCTCATCGACCCCGACGGCAACGTGTACGTGATCTTCAACTCGTCCGAGGGCGGGCACTACCACACGTACTACGCCTACTCGACCGACCACGCGGCGACGTGGAGCCAGCCGATCAAGCTCGACGACAACCCGCTCCCCGAGGGCGCCACGGTGTTCTCGACCGGCGCGTCGATCGCGCCCGGCGTCGTGGACTTCGCGTGGATCGAGAGCGACGACGCGGAGAACACCGACGACCCGGACACCTCCTGGTACATCAACATGGCGCAGGTCCGCGACGCGGCCACGGCCAACCCGTCGATCACGCGCAGCCGGATCTCCGACCACCCGATCCACCGGGGCGACATCTGCCTGCACGGCACGCTCTGCCAGCTCGCGCCGAACGGTCTCGGCGGCGGCAGCCGCTCGCTGGGCGACTTCTTCGAGCTGGCGATCGGGCCGGACGGCATGGCGCAGGCGGCGTGGACCGACGACGGCCGCGTGGACGAGGACGGCAAGGCGCTGCCGAAGCAGGTCTGGTGGGCGAAGCAGTCCAGCGGCCCGGCGGCGTTCGTCTCGGCGCCGAACGTCCCCGACACCACGGGCGGCACCGGCTCGGGCAGCGGCTCCGGCTCGGGCGGCTCGGGCTCGGGCGGCTCCGGCTCGGGCGGGTCCGGCACCGGCTCGACCCCGCAGGGGCCGATCGCGGCCACCGGCCTCCCGTCGGCGCTGCCGACGGGCGCGCTGCTCCTGCTCGGGCTCTCCGGCCTCGCGCTGGCGACCCGTCGCCGCCGCGACGCGGCGGAGTAACCACCCGGACACGACGACGGCCCCGGGCCCGGCTCACGCAGCCGGACCCGGGGCCGTTGTCGTGGGTCAGACCGCGCAGGCGATGAACTGCTGCACCGCCTGGTAGTACGTGGCGGTGATGCTGTGCGGGTCCGGCGGCCGGGGGGTGTTGAGCAGGTCGGACGTGCAGCCGGCGTGCGACGTGCCGGCGAACGGCATCGCGACGAACGCGACGGCCGCCGCCGCGAGGGTGATCCTGCGGACCATGCGGGGCTCCTCCTGTGGGGGGTTGGTGCGGGTGTGTTCACCTACGGCGAACGCCGGGGCGCCTCCTGCCGTTCGTGTCACACCCGCTGACCAGGATGAGAGCCATGACCACGTCGGAACGTTCGCTCGCCTGGGCCGCGACCATGCGCGGCACGCCCGCCGGCGGTGTCGTGCTCGCGCACGAGAGCGGTCCCGGCGCGGTCCGCGTCGGGGCGGCGCGGCACGACCGGGCGGCCCGGGAGGCGGCCGAGGACGCGCTGCTCGCGCCGGGCGCGACGCGCGCGCGCGGGGCGGGGGAGCGGGCCGTGCCCGAGGAGCCCGACCCGGAGCGGACCTGCTTCGAGCGCGACCGCGACCGCGTCCTGCACAGCAGCGCGTTCCGGCGGCTGGCCGGCAAGACGCAGGTGTTCGTGTTCCCGGCCGACCACCAGCGGACCCGGCTCACGCACGCGCTGGAGGTCGCCCAGGTCGCCACCAGCGTCGCCCGCGCCACCGGGCTCAACGTCGCGCTCACCGAGGCGATCGCGCTCGGCCACGACTGCGGCCACGGGCCGGGCGGGCACGCGAGCGAGGACGCGTTCGCGGCGTTCCTGCCGTTCGACCACGCGGCGTGGGGCGCCGACGTCACGCTCGCGCCGTTGAACCTCTGCGCCGAGACGCTCGACGGCATCCGCAACCACTCCTGGTCCCGCCCGGCGCCCGCCACGGCGGAGGCGGCGGTCGTGAGCTGGGCCGACCGGTGCGCCTACACCGCGCACGACCTCGAGGACGCCGTCCGCGCCGGGATCGTGGCCCTCGACGACCTGCCGGCCGACGTGGTGGCGGTGTGCGGGCGGACGCGGCGGGAGCAGCTCCGCACGTTCGTCACCGCGCTGGTCGCCTGTTTGCGCGAGGAGGGCGTCGTGGGGATGCGGCCGGAGCCCGCGGCCGCGCTCGCGGCGCTGCGGGCGTTCGCGTACGAGCGCATCTACACCCGCCCCGCCTCGGTCGCGCAGGCGGCGTCCGTGGTGGCGGTGCTCCGCGCGCTGGTCGAGCACTTCGCCGACACGCCGGCGGCGCTGCCGGAGCCGGTGCGGGCGGCGCCGGGGAGCCCGGCGGCGGTGCGGGCGGCGGTCGCGTACGTCGGGGGGATGACCGACCGGTACGCGTTCGGCACGGCCCTGGCGCGGCTCGGCTGGGACCCGCGGCGGCTCCCGGTCGGCGTCGACGCGCCGTTCCGCGGGTTGACAGCGGAGCGCCCGTGATTACAATTATAGGAACGGCCCGCCAGGACCACGGCTTCCGCGTTCCCTTCCCCGGCGGGCCGCAGCCGTGTCACCCCCACCGGCCGCATCCGCACGGGCCGACGAGCGACCCGCTGCCAGCGACCCGTCGAGGAGGTGCACGGCCCGGTGGCCCGGATTCCCGACGAGGACATCGCGCGCGTGCGCGAGGCCTCGCCGATCGACGCCGTGGTCGGCGACTACGTGCAGCTGCGCTCCGCTGGTGGCGGCGAGCTCAAGGGGCTCTGCCCGTTCCACGACGAGAAGAGCCCTTCGTTCCACCTCACGCCCGCGCGCGGGCTGTACCACTGCTTCGGCTGCGGCGTCGGCGGGGACACGATCGACTTCGTCATGCGGATCGAGCACCTGTCGTTCGCGGAGGCCGTCGAGCGGCTCGCCCAGCGGGCCGGCATCGAGATCCGCTACGAGCAGGGCGGCGCGTCGACCCGCGGCGGCAACGCCGGCCAGCGCACCCGGCTGGTCGCGGCGCACCGGGCGGCGGTCGACTTCTACGTCTCCCGGCTGGCCGAGGACCCGGCGGCGAAGCCGGCGCGCGCGTTCCTCGCCGAGCGGGGCTTCGACGACGCGGCGGCGGCGGCGTACTCCGTCGGCTACTCGCCCGACTCCTGGGACGCGCTCACCCGGCACCTCGCCGCGCTGGGGTTCAGCCGCGAGGAGCTGCTCGCGGCCGGGCTGGTGTCACAGGGCCAGCGCGGGGTGGTCGACCGGTTCCGCGGCCGGCTGATGTTCCCGATCCGCGACAACACCGGCGACCCGATCGGGTTCGGCGCGCGCGCCCTCAAGGAGGGCGACCAGCCGAAGTACCTCAACACGCCCGAGACGCCCATCTACAAGAAGTCGCACGTCCTCTACGGCCTGGACAAGGCGCGGCTGGAGATCGGCCGCCGCGCCCAGGCGGTCGTGGTCGAGGGGTACACCGACGTCATGGCCTGCCACCTGGCGGGCGTGCCGACGGCCGTCGCCACCTGCGGCACCAGCCTCACCGCCGACCACATCCAGATGCTGCGCCGGCTGCTCATGGACCAGGACGAGTTCCGCGGCGAGGTCGTGTTCACGTTCGACGGCGACAACGCCGGGCAGCGCGCGGCGCTCAAGGTGTTCGAGGAGGACGCCCGCTTCGTCACCCAGACGTTCGTGGCGGTCGAGGCGACCGGGCTGGACCCGTGCGAGCTGCGCCTGGCCAAGGGCGACGGCGCGGTCCGCGACCTGGTCGCGCGGCGGGTGCCGCTGTTCGAGTTCAAGCTGCGCGCCGAGCTGGACCGCTACGACCTGGACACCGCCGAGGGGCGCGTCCGCGCGCTCGCGACCTGCGCGCCGATCGTCGCCTCGATCCGCGACCGGGCGTTGCGGCCCGAGTACGCCCGCCGCCTCGCCGGCTGGCTCGGTCTACCCGTCGAGGAGGTCACCCCGGCCATCGCCGAGGCGGCCGGGCGAGCCGAGTCCGCGCGGGCCACGGCCTCCGGCGCCGCGGGTAACGCCGCCGCGGCCGCCGCCGACGCGGCGGGGGCGCCGCAGGCGCCGGCCCGCCCCGCCTCCGACGACCCGGCGCTGCGCGTCGAGCGGGAGTCGTTGAAGTCGGTCATCCAGAGCCCCGGCCTGGTCGGGCCGGTGTGGGACACGCTCGACCCCGAGCTGTTCACCCATCCGGCCTACCGCGCCTGCCACGCGGCGGTGGCGGCCGCCGGCGGCGTACGCTCGTTCGGCGCCGCCAGCGGCGGGGTGTCCGGCTTCGTGTCCCGGGTACGAGACGCGGCAGCGGACGACACGGTGCGCTCCCTCGTCACCGAGCTCGCCGTCGAACCGCTCCGCACCGACGACCCGCAGCGCCCGGCCTACGTGCGTCAGCAGGTCGCGCGACTACAGGAGATGGGCCTGACGCGCCGAATCACGGAAACGAAATCGCGGCTCCAACGGTTGAACCCGGTGGAGCAGCCAGAGAGGTACAACGCGCTGTTCAGCGAGCTGGTCGACATGCAGGCCCGCCAGCGCGCCCTGCGCGAGCAGGCGATAGACCCCGGACCCGGGAGCTAAGGCGCGGTCGAGCCGCCGGCCGCGACCCACGACAGAAGGACGAGAGTTGAGCCCCACCGCACTGCCGAAGGAAGCCCAGATCGACGAGGTCAAGGACCTCATCACGCGTGGTAAGGAGCAGGGCTTCCTCACCAGCGAGGAGATCGGCGCCGCCCTCGTCCAGGCCGAGCTGCCGCCGGAGTCCATGGACGCGGTGCTCCAGGTCTTCAACGACGAGGGCATCGAGATCGTCGAGCCCTCCGAGGAGGACGAGGACCCGAACCGCCAGGCGATGCTCCGCCGCGAGGAGGAGCTGGCGCTCAAGGCGCCCACCAACGACCCGGTCCGGATGTACCTCAAGGAGATCGGCAAGGTCCCGCTCCTCACCGCCGAGGAGGAGGTCGACCTCGCCAAGCGCATCGAGGCGGGCCTGTTCGCGTCGGAGAAGCTCGCCACCACCCGCAAGCTCGCCGACAAGACCCGCCGCGACATGGAGGCCATCGAGCGCGACGGCCAGCTCGCCAAGAAGAAGCTGGTCGAGGCCAACCTCCGCCTCGTCGTCTCCATCGCCAAGCGGTACGTCGGCCGCGGCATGCTCTTCCTCGACCTGATCCAGGAGGGCAACCTCGGCCTGATCCGCGCCGTCGAGAAGTTCGACTACACCAAGGGCTACAAGTTCTCGACGTACGCCACCTGGTGGATCCGCCAGGCCATCACCCGCGCCATCGCCGACCAGGCCCGTACCATCCGCATCCCGGTGCACATGGTCGAGACGATCAACAAGCTGATCCGCATCCAGCGCCAGCTCCTCCAGGACCTGGGCCGCGAGCCCACCCCCGAGGAGATCGCCAAGGAGATGGACCTCACGCCCGACAAGGTGCGCGAGATCCTCAAGGTCAGCCAGGAGCCGGTGTCCCTGGAGACCCCGATCGGCGAGGAGGAGGACTCCCACCTCGGCGACTTCATCGAGGACTCCGACGCCGTCGTGCCCGTCGACGCGGCGTCGTTCATCCTGCTCCAGGAGCAGCTCGACTCCGTCCTGCACACGCTCTCCGAGCGCGAGAAGAAGGTCATCCAGCTCCGCTTCGGCCTCACCGACGGCCACCCGCGGACGCTGGAGGAGGTCGGCCGCGAGTTCGGCGTCACCCGCGAACGCATCCGGCAGATCGAGTCGAAGACCCTCTCCAAGCTCCGCCACCCCTCGCGTAGCCAGAAGCTCCGCGACTACCTCGAGTAGCACGCCCGAGCGCCCGGCCGCCGCAATCCGGTGGCCGGGCGGGCGGTGACCTGCCAGGCTGGCGGATCGTGACCGACGCGCTGCTGGCCGAGGGGCTGGTCAAGGACTACCGGCGTTCCCGGGCCGTCGACGGGGTGACGTTGCGCATCCGGCCCGGCGAGCGGGTCGCCCTCCTCGGCCCCAACGGCGCCGGCAAGACGACGACCCTGCTCATGCTGCTCGGCGTCGTCGCGCCCGACGCGGGCACCGTGACGATCCTCGGCCACCGGCTGCCGAAGGAGCGCGCCAAGGCGCTCGGGCAGGTGGGTTTCGCCGCCGGGTACCTGCCGCTGCCGGAGAAGCTCCGCGTCCGCGAGTACCTCACGATGTACGGCGACCTCTACGGCCTGCCCGACCCGCTCGGCGCGGCGCGGGCGGCGCTCGCGCGGTTCCGCATCCCGGAGCTCGAGGTCGCCATGGGCACCGAGCTGTCCAGTGGGCAGAAGACCCTCGTCGGCATCGCCAAGGCCACGATGCACGGGCCGCGCCTGCTCGTGCTGGACGAGCCGACGGCCTCCCTCGACCCGGACGTGGCGCTGCGCGTCCGCACCGGCCTGCAGAGCCTCTGCGACGACGAGGGGACGGCGTTGCTGGTCACCAGCCACAACATGGTCGAGGTCGAACGCCTCTGCGACCGGGTGGTCTTCCTCTCCGGCGGCCGGGTCGTCGCCGACGGGTCGGCCGCCGAGGTGGCGGCGCGGTTCGGGCAGGGCGACCTGGAAGAGGTCTTCATCCACCTCGCGGCCGAACGCGCCGCCGCGACGCGGGAGGTGACGCGGTGAGGTGGCAGCCGGTCCGGGCGATGGCGGTCCGCCAGGCGCTGGTGCTGCGGCGCAGCCCGCACCGGCTGTTCGACGTGACGATCTGGCCGGTCGTGGACACGCTGCTGTTCGGGTCGCTGGCGGTGTTCTTCTCCCGCGCCGGCGGCTCGGGCGGCAAGGCCGGCGCGGCGTACCTCATCGCCGGCGTGCTGCTCTGGCACGTCGTCTACCAGTCGCAGATCGCGCTCGCGACCGGCTTCCTCGAGGAGACCTGGTCGCGGAACCTCCTCAGCCTGATGTGCACGCCGTTGACGGAGGGGGAGTACGTCGCGGGCGTCGCGCTGTTCGGGCTGGTCAAGCTGCTGCTCGGCGTCGGTGCGGTCGCGGTGATGGTGGCGCTGCTCTACGCGTTCAACGTCACGTCGCTCGGCTGGGCGCTGCTGCCGATCGTGGCGGTGCTGCTGGCGGCGGGGTGGGCGGTGGCGCTGTTCGTCATCGGCATGGTGCTGCGCTTCGGCACGGGAGCCGAGGCGCTCGCCTGGGGGATCCTCTTCGTGGTCATGCCGCTGTCCGGCGTGTTCTACCCGGTGAGCGCGCTGCCGCGGCTGCTGCGGCCGGTGTCGGCGCTGCTGCCGACGACGCACGCGTTCGCGGCGGCGCGGGCGGTGCTCGACGGCGACCCGATGCCGTGGCACCAGCTCGGCGTCGCGGGCGCGACGACGCTGCTCGCGCTGGTCCTGGCCGTGCTGTGGGTGCGGGCGATGCTGCGGACGTTCCGCCGCCGCGGCTTCGTGACCCGCTACAGCTGACCCGCCCGCCGCCACGTCGCGGCGGTCCCGGCGCCCGTCAGCAGCACCAGCAACGCCGCCGCCGTCGCCGGCACCGCCCGCGACCGCGGGGTCGGCTCCGGCGCCGCCACCGGCGGCGTCACCACCACCGGGAACGGCTCCCCGGCGACGGTGGCGGTCGGCGTCGGCCTCGGCCGGGGTGTCGGCTTCGGCGTGGGCTTGGGGGTGGGCTTCGGCGTGATGCGGACCCGCGGCCGGGTCCGGACGCGCGGCCGGGCGGGCGGCGCGGTGGAGGCCCGGACGACCGGCGGCGCGGTCGCGGTGGGCGGTGGCGCGGCGGAGGCGCCGAGCGCGGCGGCGGCGTCGACGAGGCCGCTGCCGGCGTTGGCGAGCGGGTGGGCGGTGTCGCGCAGCCGCTTGACCACCTGGTCGCGCGTCCGCGCCCGCTGCGCGAACAGCAGCGCGGCCACGCCCGACACGTGCGGCGCGGCCATCGACGTGCCGGCGAGCGCCGCGAACTGGTGGTGCGTGCCGTCGCTCCACGTCGACACGACGCACCCCGCGACGGTGCAGGTGTCGGTGTCGGAGTCGCCGCCGGGCGCGGCCAGGTCGACGCCGGCGCCGTACTGCGAGTACGACGCGAGCCGTCCGTTGCGGGCGGTGGCGGCGACGAGCAGCGCGTCGCCGCCGAACGAGTCGGTCACCGGCAGGTCGGAGTTGCCGGCGGCGAAGACGACGAGCACGCCCGCGTCGGCGGCGGCCGCGACGGCCGCGTCGAGGCTGGCGTCCTTGCCGGCGAGCGGCACGGCGGCGCCGACGGAGACGTTGACGACCTGGGCGCCGTGGGAGACGGCGTAGCGGATGGCGGCGGCGACGTCGCCGGACATCCCCTTGCACTCGGCGCCGTCCCACTTCAGCACCCGCAACGGCAGGATGCGGGCGGCGGGCGCGACGCCGTAGGTCGCGGACGCGACGGTGCCGGCGACGTGCGTGCCGTGGGCGTCGCAGCCGTCCGGGCCGACGGCGCCCGCCTTGCAGGTCCCGCCGGAGCAGTCGGCGCCGGCGAGCACCCGGCCGCCGAGGTCGGGGTGGGCGCGGTCGACCCAGGTGTCGACGACGGCCACGGTGACGCCGGAGCCGTTGCGCCCGGCCGCCTGCGACCGGCCGATGCGGATCTGGTCGAAGTTCCAGGTGCGCGGCTGCGCCGCCTCGGCCCGGCCCGGCGCCGTCGCGACGCACGCCAGCACGAGCAGCGGAGCGGCGAGGCGGGCGCGGCGCATCCTCCCAGGGTACGGCCGCACGCCCCGGCGCACCGGGCGAACCCGGCGAAAGGCGGCGCTACCGGCCGGCGTCGATGGCGCTCTCGGCGCGGCGGTCCTCCAGCGCGGACAGCACCTCGTCGTGCTCGACCGGCGCGGTGGCGCCGTAGTGCAGCACGAGCGTGCCCTTGGTGCCGCAGCGCGGGCAGGTGACCGCGGCGACCGCCGTCATGTCGTCGGGGTCGGACGCGCCCTCGGTGCGCAGCAGCGCGGCGAGCTCGACCTCGGCGGCCGGGCTGGTCTCGTGGCAGGAGAAGCAGACGACGTTCGCGCCCTCCTGGGCGGCGAGCTGGCCGGTGTAGCCCTGCGCCTCGTACGTCTTCAGCGCCTCGCCCAGCGGGGTCGCGTCGGTCGCGTTGTCGGGTGTCGTCGGCACGGCAGGCTCCTCGTCTCGGCTGTACGGAGTCCTCCCCGGCCCGCCCGAGCGTTACACCGCCGTCTTGAGCGCGGTCGTCGGCGCGTCCGCGAGCAGGTCCAGCACCGCCCACTCGATCTCGCCCTGCGTGCCGAGGTGGCCCTCCTGCGCGTCGGCCCCGAGGCGTTCCAGCGCGGGCGCGACGGTGACGCCGGACAGGTAGCGGTCGACCACGCGCGGGTCGACGTACGACGCCCGGCAGACCGCGGGCGTGTTGCCGAGGTAGTGCGAGACCTCCTGGTACATCCGCGCCACCGCCCGCTTGCGGGCGGTCGCCGACCGCGCCTCCGCCGACACCGCGAGCGCGACCGCCGCGAGCACCGTCGCCGACCAGGTGCGGAAGTCCTTCGCGCTGAAGTCGCCGCCCGTCACGTCCTTGATGTAGGCGTTGATGTCGGCGCTCTTGACGTCGCACCAGGCGCCGTCGTCGCGCCGGTACGCGAGCAGCTCCGGCCCGCCGGACCGCCGCCGCTTCAACGCCGTCACGACCTCGACGACGACGGGGTCGACGATCGACTGGATCCGCTGCTTGCCGGACTTCGCGACGTAGTCGAACTCCACGACGCGGCCGCGGACGCTCACGTGCTCCTTGCGGATCGTGGCGAGGCCGTAGGTCTGGTTCTGCTCGGCGTACCCCTCGGTGCCGATGCGGAAGAAGCCCAGGTCGAGCAGCCGCGTCGCGCAGGCCAGCACCCGCTGCCGCCCGAGCCCCGGCTGGTCCAGGTCGGCGGCGATCCGCTCGCGCAGCCCCGGCAGCGCGCGCCCGAACTCCAGCATGTGGTCGAACTTCCGCCTGTCCCGCTGGAGCCGCCAGTGGTCGTGGTAGCGGTACTGCCGCCGGCCCGCCGCGTCGACGCCCGTCGCCTGGATGTGGCCGTTCGGCAACGGGCAGATCCACACGTCGCGCCAGGCCGGCGGGATGGCCAGCGCCTCGATCCGCGCCAGCGTCTCCGCGTCGCTGATGGGGCGGCCGTCGAGGTCGGTGTACGCGAAGCCGCGCCCCCGGCGCCGGCGGTGGAGCCCCGGCGCGGAGCAGTCGACGCGGCGCAGCCGGGGCACGTCCCGCCTCTACGCCTCGAACGTGTGCATCGCGGCTTCCTCCGCGCTGCGCTGCCCCTCGTCGCGGCCGGCGTCGTAGGCGACGTTCTCCTTCACGTCGTCCTCGCGCGCGCCCTCGTCCGGCTCGACCAGCCGGCCGGCCGGCGCGTCGCCGAGCCCCTCGGCCTCCGACAGGTACGGCACCTCGACCTCGAGCGCCGGGTCCGGCTGCTCGCGGGCGAGGCGGCCGTCGAGGCTCTCGCCCTCGCGCTGCTCCTCCGCCGTGGTGCCGAAGTCGTCGACGGCCACGGGGCGTTCGACCGGGCTGTGCTCGCGGTCGAGGATCTCCCCGGCCGTCATCGACTCGTCGACGTCGATGTCGATGCCGGAGACGCCGGTGTCGGCCTGCGTGGCCACGGGGGTCGCGTCGTCGCGCATGGTGCCTCCTCGCTAGACGCGGACCGACACGTCCGGGTGCCCGGTGGTCGCGGTGCCCGCGGCCGCGCCGACCCGGTCGGTGACGTCCTTGCCGGCGAACGTGTCGGTGACGACGCGCTTCGCGGTGCCGAACAGGTCGCTCGCCTCGTGCTTCGCCGTGTCCGCGACGTGCTGGACCTCGGGCTTGCCGAGCAGCGAACGCCACTGCTTCATGATCAGCTCGTACCGCGCCCGGCCGGCCTTCGAGCCGAGGACGTAGCCGGCCGCGAAGCCGGTGACGAAGGTCGCCTTGTAGCGCATCGGTGCCTCCACGGGAGTGCCCGGCGCGGGCCGCGCCGGGGGTGGTCTCTCGCCGCGTGGCCTACCCGTGCGGGCCGCCCGGCAACCGCGTGCGGGGCCGCCCCGGCGTTGGTAAGGTGACCGCTGCCGATCCCGCGTAGCTCAATTGGCAGAGCATGCGACTGTTAATCGCAGGGTTGCTGGTTCAAGTCCAGCCGCGGGAGCTCGCAGGGTGGGGCGCCAGGGACTTGAACCCTGACGTGGCAGATTATGAGTCTGCTGCTCTGACCGGTTGAGCTAGCGCCCCACCGACGACGATAGCGACCGCGCGAGGACGAGGTACTCGCCGTCGCCCGCGCCGACGGGCTGGCGCAGCCAGCCGCCGTGGACGCGTTCGACGGCGAAGCCCGCGTCGGCGAGCGACGCCTCGATCTCCGCCAACGGGCGGAACCGCAGGGTCGCGCCGCTGTCGAGGACGGTGCCGTCCGGGAACGCGTAGTGGTGCGTGAACGTCACCCGCCCGTCGCGCACCTCCGTCACCTCCGTCGCGACACGCACGACGCGGCCGTCGCCGAGCACGGCGTCGCGGCGCCGGCCGTGCCAGCGCGCCCACACCCGGTCGGCCGGGTCGCGGCTGTCGAAGACGACGCGCCCGCCGGGGACGACGGCGCGGGCGAGGTCGGCGAACGTCGCGTCCCACTCCTCGTCGGTGACGAGGAACTGCGCGACGTGGCTGGTCAGGAACGCCAGGTCGAACGCCGCGTCCGGCAGCACCGCGGACGTCCCGAGCGGCCAGGTGACGTCGGCGGCGCCGGGCTTGGCGCGGGCGGCGTCGAGCATCGCGGCGGCGGGGTCGACGCCGGTGACCCGGTGGCCGGCCGCCGCGAGCGCGAGCGTGAGCCGCCCGGTGCCGCAGCCGAGGTCGAGGACGCGCGGCGCCGGCTCCTCGGCCGCGACGGAGAGGAAGTAGTCGTCGTCCGGGCCCCACGGGCACTCGGCGTCGTAGACCTCGACCAGCCGCGGGTCGCGGAACTCGGCGAGGTGCGCGGTCACCGGCCCCACACGGAGACGTGCCGCACGCTGCGGCCGTCGAACGGCTCGCCGGACCAACCGCCCCAGCGCTCGCGCAGCCGCAGGCCGGCCAGCCGGGCCATCAGGTCGAGCTCGCTGGGCCAGGCGTACCGGGTGACGATCGGCGCGAGCCGGATGCCGTCGCGGGTGAGCCGCACGTGCGTCTCCTCGAGGAGCTGCGTCACCGGGTCGAAGCGCCCGAGGTCGAGCCGCGCCTCGTCCACGCGCACCGCCTCGGCGTCGACGTACTGGTGGTCGCGCAGGCCGTACAGGTAGCCGGGCGTCATCGCCTCGACGACGAACACGCCGCCGTCGGCGAGGTGGCGGGCGACGTTGGCGAAGCAGCGGACCTGGTCGTCCTGCGTGAGCAGGTTGAAGATCGTGTTGTAGACGAGGAAGACGAGCGGGTACGCGCCGTCCACCGGCACGTCGGCGAAGTCGCCGATCGTCACCGCCAGGTCGGCGCCGCCGGGCTTGGCGCGCAGGCGTTCGACCATCGGCTCGGACAGGTCGATCCCGTCGACGCGGACGCCGCGCGCGGCGAGCGGCAGCGCGACCCGGCCGGTGCCGATCGCCAGCTCGAGCGCCGGGCCGCCGCGGGCGTGGCGTTCGAGGAACGCGGCGGCGGCCTCCTCGTCGCCCCGCGGCTCGTCGTCGTAGCGCGCCGCGGTCTCCGCGCCGAAGCTGGTCATCGGGTCGTATCCGTCCACACCGCGCATCAAGGCACGGAGCAGACCTCACCCGCAACGGGCTTTCCGCGCCGTTCCGGTGGCGCGGCGGCGCCGGAGTCCGGAGAGTAGGGGCGTGGACGAGCACGGGGGAACGGGCCGGCCCACGCCGGCGGAGCAGAGGGCCGGCCAGCGGTGGGCGGAGGCGTCGCGGTGCGCGGCGGAGCGGGCGTACCCGCTGCCGCTGGACCCGCACGACCCGACCGGGGACTCGGTGGCGCTCGCGGCGACGCGGGCGCTGCTCAACGCGACCACCCGCACGGAGGCGGCCGCGGTGCTGCACACCGCGGTCCACGACCTCGGCGGGGCGGTGCTGCCGGCGCGGCTGGCGGGGCCGAACGCGCTGCCGGTCGACGTGTCGCTCGGCGCCGGGGAGCCGCACGTGGTGGCGGTCGACCCGGTGAGCCCGGCGGCGTCGCGGCTCGCGCAGCACCTGCCGCTGCTCGTGCGGGACGCGGGCATGGCGGCGGAGCGGGCCGAGCAGGTGGCCCGGGAGACGTCGCGGGCGGCGACCGACCCGCTCACCGGCGTGGCCAGCCGCGGCGAGATCGCGCGGCGGCTCGCGGCGGTGGCGCCGGGCGACGTGGTCTGCCTGCTCGACCTCGACGGGTTCAAGCGGCTGAACGACACCCGGGGCCACGCGGCGGGCGACGACGCGCTGCGCGAGCTGGGGGCGTTGCTGCGGGCGTCGGTGCGCGACGGCGACTTCTGCGGCCGGTACGGCGGCGACGAGTTCCTCGTGGTGCTGGCCGCGACGCCGGTGGCGTCGGCGTCGGAACGGATGGCGGCGCTGGCGGCGCGCTGGGCGGAGCACGGGCGGGGCACGTCGGTGTCGGTGGGCGTCGCGCCGGTCGACGCCTCCGGCGGCGCGGTCGCGACGGCCGCGGCGGACCGGGCGATGTACCGGGCCAAGCGCCTGGGCGGCGGCCGCGCCGAGTGCGCCCGCCGTGCCGACTACGACGAGGGCTGACGCAGGTCGATCGAGTACGCCGGGAACGTCGCCGTGTCGCCGGCCTCGTCGCCGGTGTGGCCGAGCGCGGCGTAGAACGCCGCCGCGTCGCGCCGCGCCTGCCAGTCGAGGATCAGCGGGTGCGGGCGCGCCCGGCACCAGGCGACGACGGCGTCCAGCAGCAGCCGGCCGGCGCCGCGCCGCCGCCAGGCGGGGTCGACGTAGAGGTCGTGCAGCCGGGCCACGCCGAACTCCCGGCGCAGCCCCGGCCCGTAGTCCTGGACGAGCGCGTACCCGACCGGCTCGCCGCCGCACACCGCGAGCGGCAGCGCCCGGTCCTCGCTCGCGACGAGCCGGGCGAACCGCGCCGCGAACGCCGCGTCCGCCGGCGTCGCGGGCACGCGGTCGAAGCCGCAGGCCAGCCGCCGCACGGCCGCCAGGTCGCCGGGGCCGGCCGGGCGGCAGGTGAGCGCGTCCACGCCGCGAAGCCTGCCCGGGTGCGGCCCCGTCACGCGCGGGCCGTCCGGTCGTTCGACAGGGCGACCAGAGACCTGGGGGGACCCGTGCGCCGAACCGCCGCCGCCACCGCGCTGCTCTGCGCCGCCCTCGGCGCGCCCGCCGCGCGGGCCGCCGCGGCCACGTCGGGCGCGCTCGTCGTCACCGGCAGCCGCACCTCGGTGGTCGAGGTCGTGCTGCCGCGGGCCACGACCAAGCCGGTCGGCTCGCAGGGGTACTACTGCGCGGACTTCGCCACCAAGGGGACGTTCGCCGCGTACATCCTGCGGCCGGTGTCCGGCCGCGGGCCGACGGCCAGCGGGATGCTGCTCAACGGCTGGCACTACGGCGGCAACCCGCCCTGCTTCCAGGACACCTCCGACTTCGCCAACCTCCGGGCCGGCCGGTACCTGCTCTACCTGGTCACCGACGGCGCGACCCGGCTGCGCGTGACGCTGCCGGGCTACACCCGCGACGTGGTGGCGCGGCCCACGAAGCCGTACCGCGCGGCGTTCGGCTACACCGAGCTCGGCACGCCGGTCAGCGCGGTGCCGTCGACGCTGACCAAGCCGTACACGCACACGCGGCGCACCTGGGCGGTCCAGGCCGTCTACGTCGAGAGCGCGCTGCCGGTGGGGGAGGAGACGGCGCAGATCTGCACGGCGCCGAAGGGGGAGCCCTGCCCCGACGACGACATCCGCAGCGCCCCGAACACCCTCTTCTGGGGTCCCGACCCGGAGCGGCCGGACGCGACCGGGTGGTTCGCGATCGCGTCGTTCTTCCGGCCGGAGTTCGCGGACCGGCCCGGCGCGCGCGAGGCGCACTGGCTGGTGCAGGGCCTCGACGCGACCCGGCGGAAGTCGGCGCTGTGGTTCCAGCTCGAGCTGAACGAGCCGGCGTACCCGCTCGGCAAGTAGCGCGCGGGCGGGTTCCGGCCCGGGGACGCGCGCCACGCCCCCGGACCGGAAGGCCGGTCAGGGCAGCTTCGCCCCGACGACGCCGCGGTAGGCCGGCTGGCCGCTCGCCTTCGGGTGGAAGCTGCCGGAGCCCGGGTTGTTGTAGCCGCTCCCGGACTCGCTCGACACGATGATCGCGTTGATCCACTCCTCGGCGGCGTCGGTGCACGCCTCGTGGGTGAAGAACGGCGAGCGCATGTCGGCGAACGCCACCCCGGTGTTCGCGGCGGCCGTCGCCATCTGCTGCGTCATCAGGTCGCCCATCTGGCCCATCCAGTCGGCGATCGGGTCGTCGATCTGCGCGTCGCAGCTCCAGGCCGGGTTGATCGAGCCGTTCCAGATGACGTGCGGGTACCCGACGAGCACGATCTTCGCGTTCGGCGCGAGCGCCTTGATGTCGCGCAGGACGCCTTCGAGCGGCGCCTCCAGGCCCGTGATCACCTTCGGCTCGTACGTCGTCATCGGCTCGGGGTCGAGCTGCCCGTCGCGCGTGAGGTAGTAGTCGTCCGCGATGCAGTAGTGGGTGGTCATGATGCAGCCCTTGAGCACGTCGGCGAACCCGGCGTCGTTGCCGCCGATGCTGATGCTGACGTGCGTGGTGTTCGCGTCGAGCCACCCCTGCTGGAGCTGCGGGACCTCGCCCCACTGCGGCACCAGCCCGCTGACGTTCTTCATCACGGCGCCGCTGCACGCCTGGAAGTGGAACTCCGAGGTCCCCGGGTGGCGCAGCCGGAGGTCCTGGTAGACCCCGACCGGGTACGCCTGCGGCGAGCGGTGGCAGGCGTTCTTGCGCAGCGGCGTCCGCCCGCCGATGTCGGCGTTCGGGTAGTACGGCTCGATGCCCTCGCCCGCCGAGTACGAGTCGCCGAACGCGACGTAGCTCACGACCGGCTTGGCCGACGGTACGAACGCCACGGCGTCCCACGCGATCGACGTCGGGTCGCTGATCTTCCAGTCGTCGTACGTCGTGTTGCTCAACGAGACGCTGGCGCCGGTGAGCAGGTTGAACGACCCGAGGTCGACCCAGGAGTTCTTGTTCCACCGCTGGTTCACGGTGCGGTGGAAGCTGCCGGTCCCGGTGAGCACGCGGTAGTCCGCCTGGAACGTGTCGGCGCCGTGGTCGGGGACGTGCACGAAGATGCGCTGCCACCCGGTCGTGGTCGCGGGCGGCCGCCAGGTGCCGGTGACGACGTTCGCGGTGCGCGCCGGGTCGGTCGTGTGCCCGAACCAGAAGTGCCCGCGGGCGCCGCCGCCGATCTGGTGGAAGTCGATCGCCGACAGCGCGTTGCCGCTGCTGTCGGTGCCGAACGTCAGCGTGAACGTGCCGCCGGAGGCGAGCTCCGGGCAGCCGACGATGTTCTTCGCGGTGGGCAGGTCGTCGACGATGGTGGCGTTCGCGGGCAGCGCGCCGAGGTCCGGCGACGTCGGCACCCCGGACTCGAAGCCGGTGCAGGACGGCGGGTGCGGGTTCGACGCGACCGGCTCGGGCGCGCCCTGCTGGTACGCCGCGGCGTTCTCCGGCTCGCCGGGGTCCTGCGACGGCAGCCAGCTCGACTGCCCGTGCCACCAGCACTTGCGGTCGGTGCGGGTGCAGAAGCTCTTGGAGAAGTCGGTCTGGTCGACATACGCCGGGTCGCACTGGTTGACGGTCTTGACGCAGAACTGCGACCAGACGGGGACGTTCACCCAGTCCGCGAGGTCGACGTACGAGCGCCGACCCAGGTAGTCGAGCTGCGCCGACTCGGCCCAGCCGATGACGCGCTCCTGGTACGGCCAGTCGCTCGGGTGCGCCGCGTCCTCGTACGTCGTGCGGAGGAACTTCTGCCGGTCGAGCGGGTAGTCGGCGTTCGCCGGGTTGTTGGTCCAGCCGACGCCGTAGGGGTTGGTGCCCGACGGCGCGTAGACGCCGGTGTTGTAGCCCCAGATGGCGAAGTACCAGTTCTCGACGATCGTCGGCGTGCCGGTGTGCGCGTACGTGACCTGCGAGCGGAGCTGGTTCCACTTCTCGCCGAGGACGCGCAGGCCGGCCGCCATGTTCGCGGCGTAGTCGGTGGCGATCATCTTCCGCTGGTCGGCCGTGTAGTAGGTGTCGCCCGTGGTCATGTGGTCGGTGACCTGGGCGATGCCGTAGCCGCAGTCCGCCTTGGTGTAGTCCATGCCGATGATGGCGCCGCTGCTGCTGTACGTGACGCCGTAGTAGTCGGCGATCAGCGGGTTGCCGGCGGTGCCGGGCAGCGCGTGGTAGCTGGCCTGCTTGAGGTTCGCCTCCTGGGCGAGGATGCCGAGCAGCACCTGGGCCGGGACCCGGCCGCCGCCGGTGAGGACCGGCGCGGGGAACGTCCCCGGCGCCTGCGGCGCGTAGGCCGTGAGGCCGTTGTTGTTCCAGTTCGGCGGGCGCAGCGTGGTGAGCTCGCCGCGGACCGCGCGGTGGGCCGCCCACTCGACCTGGGCGGCGGTCGGCTGCATCACCTGGATCGACGGGTCGTTGCGCGGGACCGCGCACTTCGGCGGGCCCGAGGCGGTGGCGCCGGCCGTGGTCGCCGCGGGCAGCGCGGCGCCCGGCGCGTCCGGGAACGCCGGGCCGACCACCTGCGACGTCGACGGCGCCTCGTGCCCGCCGGGGACGGCGCTGGTCACGGTCGTCCCGCCGTCGCCGCCCGCCGCGAGGCCGGTGACGACCGCGGAGCCGTCGAGCGACACGGCCTCCGGCCGGCCCGTCGTGCGCAGCACGCGGACGCCGCGCGCGACGTGCCGCGGGTCGCCGGCGAGGGCGTTCGCCCCGCCGCGGCCGGGGGCGATCCGCAACGACCCGAGCGCGGCGTCGGCGAGCGCCGTCAGCGAGCCGTCGCGGCCGCGCCGGACGGCGGTCACCGTGTCCGGCGCCGCGACGAGGTAGTCGAGCGCGCCGCCGCTCGCCGGGTGCAGGTCGAACACCGGCCCCGGCGCCGCCGCCAGCTCGCGCACGTGCCCCGCCCGGTCGACCGCGACGACGCGGCGCCCGGCCGCGGCCGCGACGGCCGAGCCGAACGGCACCGCCGCGGTGAGCTGCCCGCGCACCCGCGGCCGCGCCACGACGCGCCGCGCCGCGGCGTCGACGAGCAGCACCTCCGTCGCCTCCTGGTCGCGGCCGAGGTGCCGGACGAAAGCCACGTCGTCGCCCGTGCCGCAGCCGGGCGTGTGGTACTTCAGCGCGACCCGCTCGGGCAGCGTCCACCGGCTGCCGTCGCGCAGGTCCAGCACCGCCGCCCACGCGCCGCGGTCGCGGAGCACCGGGCGGTTCGCGGCGGCGCGCGGCGCGAACGTCACCGCGACGTACCGGCCGCTCCCGGTGACGCAGGAGTAGCCGGTCCAGCCGTCCGCCTCCATGCCTTCGACGGCGAAGTGCCCGGCGACGGCCCACCCACCGGTGCCGGCGGGGGCGGGGACGAGGACCTCGACCCCCGCCGGCCCGGCGCTGGTGACGGCGAGGACGTCGCCGGGCGCCAGGGGCACCGGCGGTACGGCCGGTGCGTCGTGCGGTGCGGGCGGTCGCGCGGCCGGCGGCGCGGAGGCCGCCGGCACGGCCAGCGCGGTGGCGACCAGGGCCGCGGCCGCGGCAAGCAGGGACGTGCGCATGTAGGGGTTCCTTCGTAGGGGTGGCGGGGCGGGGACGTCAGCGGGAGCGGCGGTGGGGCGACCGTGGGCGGGCCGCCGCGCGGGCGTTACGGCGCGCGACGGAGCGCGCGTGCCGGCAGCCGGCGAACGACGTCATCCAGGACCCCCCTTGCGAGGGCGGAACCGTACGGCGGCCGCGCGGGCGTGTCCAGGGGGGTTCGCGCGACCGGAAAGCACGACGCGCACCGGCCGGGGGCCCGGCCGGTGCGCATCGGGGTGGCTACGCGTGCGGGCAGGTGGCGCGGTACTCCTCGATCTGGGTGCTCGGGGCGGGCGCCGGGCAGAGGAACTGGTCGTAGCGGGTGTCGTTGTCGACGAACCGCTTGAGCCAGGCGAGCGCGTACCGCGACGTCGCCGGGTTGTCGCTGTTGGTCGTGCTGTGCGAGGCGTTGTTCAGCTCCAGGTACGCCTTCTCCACGGCGTTGGTGAGGCTGGTGTAGAACGGCTCGGCGTGGTCGGCCACCGGCGCGACCGTGTCCTTCTCGGCCCCGACGATCAGCGTCGGCGTCACCGGCTCCGGCCAGGTCTTGTCGGTGTGCCACGGCGCGAGCGGCACGGCGGCCTGCAACGACGGCCGCGTCTTGATCGCCTCCAGCGAGCCGCCGCCGCCCATCGAGTGGCCCATGACGGCGAGCCGCGACGCGTCGACCCGCGCCTTCACGCTGCTGCTGCCGGTGAGGTAGTCCAGCGCCGCGAGGAGCTGCGTGCCGCGCGCGGCCGGCTGGTCGAACGACGAGTTCGTGTTGAACGTGATGACGACGAAGCCGTGCGACGCGAGCCGCGGCCCGAGCCACGAGATCGCCGACTGGGTCTCGGTGTAGCCGGGGGAGACGGCGATGCCGCCGAGCGTCGGCAGCGTCGTGCTGGTCGGGTAGTAGATGGTCGCCGCGCCGAAGCCGGGGGTGGCGCTGTCGGCGACGGCGGTGGACGTCCAGGCGAACGGGCCGTTCGCCTCGAGCGCGGCGACCGTCGGGTCGGGACCGACGCGGTACTCGGTCTCCGCGCCGGCGGGCGTGCCGAGCAGGGTGGTGGCGAGGGCGAGCGCCGCGAGGGCGGCGCCGAAGGGGGTCTTCCTGGTCACGGTGGTGCCTTTCTCGGTAGGGGTCGGGAAAGCACGATGCGCACCGGCCGGGGGTCCGGCCGGTGCGCATCGGGAGTGCGCGCCGGTGGTGCTGGCGAGGTGGTGCCGCCGGGCTACGGCGTGATCGCGTCGTACGCCGCGTAGAGGCCCTTGCCGGTGCTCTGCCGCGAGATCGTGGCGTACGCCGACGTGGACTGCTTGGCCGTGCCGGAGGACGTGGCGCAGGTGGAGATGCAGCCGTCGGCGTAGCCGATGACGACCCGGCCGTCCTTGGCCAGCGCGGTGTCCATGAAGTCGAGCAGGTTGCGGCAGGAGTTGGAGCCGCCGCCGTCCCAGATGCAGCCGCGCTGCACCGGGTCGGTGGAGACCTTCACCGTCTGCCACGTCACGCCGCCGTCGTAGGAGTACGAGGCGAAGAGGTTCCACACGCCGTTGTAGCCGTTCTCGAACGGCACGCCGGTGCCGGACTGCGAGCCGAGGAACGTCACCGCGACGCGGCCGTTGTCACCGGCGACGACGTTCTGGAACGTCGACGCGGTGATCGCCGGGGTCACGGTGTTCGAGAGGTCGGTGAGGTTCGTCCACGAGCCGTTGGCGCCGTGGTTGGTCGACTTCGCGACCATCGGGTGGTAGTTGCCGCCCTGCGCCCACGCCTCGTACACCGTGTTGTCCGGCGTGGTCGCGACCGACGGGTCGAAGCCGCGGTCGGCCGAGACCGAGCCGTTGATCGTGTAGCTGCTCCACGTCAGGCCGTTGTTGGTGGTGATGCCGCCGCCGACCTGGCTGCCGCAGAAGTTGTTCGGCAGGTACGCGGTGCCGTCGGCCGAGACCTTCACGTGGCCGTGCAGGCTCATGCAGGCGCCGGAGACGACCATCGGGTTGCCGAACGTCAGGCCGCCGTTGAGGCTGGTCGCGCAGGCGTCGTAGCCGTTCTGCGCGCAGTAGTAGACGGCGCGGCTGTAGGTGGAGCCGATCGGCGCGCTGCCGTGCCACGGGCCGGACCCGATGGACTCGTGGTCGACCACGCCGGCGCAGCTGTTCGTCATCTGCTGCCAGCTCGTGCCGTCGTTGTCGGAGTACCAGAGGGTGCTGCACTCGCCGGCCAGGCCGCCCGCGAACGTGCGGCCGGTCACCGTGTCCGTCGAGAGGATCGGGTCGATGTTGAGGATGCTGCCGGTGGGGGTGCGGTTGGTCCACGTCGCCGTGGCGGGGACGGTGGCGTCGTTGAACGTCACCTTGTAGGTCGAGGCGTATGCCTGGTACATCACCGCGCCGGTGTTGCGGTCGATGCCGATCGACGGCTCGCCGGCGTTGTTGGCGTTCGGCATCGACGACGGCGCGGCGTACGTCGCGAACGTCGGGGTGCCGGTGCCGGCGGTGGCGGTCGGCGAGGGGGTCGCGACGCCGACGACGGCCGCGGCGACCGCGACGACGCCGGCGAACACGGCGGCTCTGGTGCGCTTGCGCATGACGGGGCTCCAGTAGTAGGGGAGGGAGTGAGACTGGTTCTCACGGTAGGCCCAAACCGGGCAAATCGGAAGATAGAGCGCGCTTACCCGCACGCCCGGGCGTTCCCACCCGTCGTGACGGTTGGGACCTAAGTCACAAGTTTCGGGAGACCTCGCCGGAAACGCCCCAGAGAGCCGGGATCCCGGAGATGCTTCCGGGATCGCTGCCCGTGTTCTCGGGCGCCCTCCGAAGGGGGAAAGGCCATGCTGGGTCGCACGACGAGCCGATCGGCGCGTACGGGCGCTAAGGGCCTTCCCGCCCGGGCACGGGCGCTGCTCGTGATCGCCGGGGTCGTGGCGGTCAGCGGCCTCGCCGCCGTCATCGCCGAGGCGGTGACGCCCCCCGCGTACGCGGCGACCGCGGCGATCACGCCGAAGCTGTACTACATCGGCGACTCCGCGGGCTCGATCTACGAGTTCACCGTGAAGAACACGGGGACCACCGCGACCATCGGCGCCGTCCAGATCAGCCGGCCCTCCACCGGCTGGTCGCTCAGCGGCTGCCCGACGCCCCCGACCGGGTGGACCGCCCAGCTCTCCGACCCGAAGTGCCGCTTCCGCAGCGCCACCGGCACCACCGACGACATCAAGCCCGGCCAGTCCCGCACGTTCTACGTCAAGGCCAAGACGGCCGCCGGCATCAACGACGTCGTCGGCACGTGGAGCGTCGTCGTCAGCAAGTCCAACCAGTTCGACAACACCAGCCTGCTCAAGACCGCGACCGCGGGCGGCGCCGGCCTGACGACCTACCTCTACACCTTCGAGGTGAGCGGCGCGGTCGTCGCCGACCTCCCGTCGACGCCCAACGGCGCCTGCCCGGCCGTCAACAAGGCCGCGCTGGTCGGCTCCACCAAGACCATCGTCGTCTGCGGCAAGAACCACGCCAGCTCGCCGCTCACCCCGACCGCCGCGCGCTCGACGCTCGGCGGCACGTTCGTGCAGACGCCGGGGACCTTCGCGTCCGCGCCGATCTCGGCCGGCAGCGGCACCGTCGTCCTCGCCAACTGGGTCGGCACCACCGTCAACGGCACCTACGGCAACGGCTACAAGGTCATCGCCGGCATCGGCTCGGCGGTCAACCGCACCTCGCCGCTGCGGACGTTCACCGGCTACTCGGCGACCAGCCACCCGCCGGTGGCCAACAACGACACGTACTCGACCGACGAGGACACGCCGCTGACGGTGACCGCGCCGGGCGTGCTGGCCAACGACACCGACGCCGACGGCGACCCGCTGACCGCGTCGCTGACCACCGCGCCGGCCAACGGCACCGCCACGGTCAACGCCGACGGCTCGTTCACCTACACGCCGAACGCGAACTTCAACGGCACCGACTCGTTCACCTACAAGGCGAACGACACGCACACCGACTCCGCCGCGGCGACCGTGTCGATCACGGTCAACGCCGTCAACGACGCGCCGGTCGCGGCGGCCGTCACCGACACCACCGCCGAGGACGCGCCGAAGAGCGTGACGCTGTCGGCGACGGACGTGGACGACGACGCGCTGGCGTTCTCGATCGTGACCGGGCCGGCGCACGGCTCGCTCGGGGCCGTCGGCACGCCGGACTGCACCGCGGCGAACTCCTGCACCGCGTCGGTCACCTACACGCCGGACGCCAACTACCACGGCGCCGACTCGTTCACCTACAAGGTCAACGACGGCACCGCCGACTCGAACACCGCGACGGTCACGCTCACGGTGACCACGGTCAACGACACGCCGGCCGGCAGCAACGACGCGTACTCCATCGACGAGGACACCGCGCTGCCGGTGACCGCGCCGGGCGTGCTAGCCAACGACACCGACGCCGACGGCGACACGCTGACGCCGGTGCTCGAGTCCGGCCCGGCCAACGGGTCGCTGACGCTGAACGCCGACGGGTCGTTCACCTACACGCCGAACGCGAACTACAACGGCACCGACTCGTTCGCCTACCACGCGACCGACGGCACGGCCGACTCCGCCAGCACGACCGTGACCATCACCGTCAACGCGGTCAACGACGCGCCGGTCGCGGCGCCGGTGTCCGACTCCACCGCCGAGGACGCGCCGAAGAGCGTGACCCTGTCGGGGAGCGACGTGGACGACGACGCGCTGACGTTCGCCATCGTGACCGGGCCGGCGCACGGCTCGCTCGGCGCCATCGGCACGCCGGACTGCACCGCCCCGAACGCCTGCACGGCGACCGTCACCTACACCCCGGACGCGAACTACCACGGCGCCGACTCGTTCACCTTCCGGGTCAACGACGGCACGGCGGACTCCAACGTCGCCACCGTGACGCTGACGGTGACGACGGTCAACGACACGCCCGCCGGCAGCAACGACTCGTACTCGACCGACGAGGACACCCAGCTCGTCGTCTCGGCACCGGGTGTGCTGGGCAACGACACCGACGCCGACGGCGACACGCTGACGCCGGTGCTCGAGTCCGGCCCGGCCAACGGCTCGCTGACGCTGAACTCCGACGGCTCGTTCACCTACACGCCGAACGCGAACTACAACGGCACCGACTCGTTCGCCTACCACGCGACCGACGGCACCGCCGACTCCGCGAGCACGACCGTGACGATCACGGTCAACGCCGTCAACGACGCGCCGGCCGCGGCCGCGGTCTCCGACTCCACCGCGGAGGACGCGTCGAAGAGCGTGACCCTGTCGGGTACCGACGTGGACGACGACGCGCTGACGTTCGCGATCGTCACCGGCCCGGCGCACGGCTCGCTCGGCGCCGTCTCGGCCGCCGACTGCACCGCGCCGAACGCCTGCACGGCGACGGTCACGTACACGCCGGACGCGAACTACCACGGCGCCGACTCGTTCACCTACAAGGCGGACGACGGCACCCTGGAGTCGAGCGCCGCCACCGTCACGCTGACCGTCACCTCGGTCAACGACGCCCCGGTCGCGACCGACGACTCGGTCGCGACGAACGAGGACACGCCGGCGTCGGTGAGCGCCGCCTCCGGCGTCCTCGCCAACGACACCGACGCCGACAGCGACCCGCTCACGGCGGTCCTGGTGACCGGCCCGGCGCACGGCACGCTGACGCTCAACGCGGACGGGTCGTACCTGTACACCCCGGCCGCCGACTACAACGGCCCCGACTCGTTCACCTACAAGGCGAACGACGGCACCGCCGACTCGAACGTCGCGACGGTCTCGATCACGGTCAACGCCGTCAACGACGCGCCGGTCGCGGCGCCGGTGTCCGACACGACGCTCGAGGACACCGCGAAGCCGGTCACGCTCTCCGGCACCGACGTGGACGACAGCGCGCTGACGTTCGCGATCGTCACCGGCCCGGCCCACGGCTCGCTCGGCGCGATCGGCGCCCCGGTCTGCGCGACCGGCTGCACCGCGAGCGTCACCTACACGCCGGACGCGAACTACGCCGGCCCCGACTCGTTCACCTACAAGGTCAACGACGGCACCGTCGACTCCTCCGCCGCCACGGTCAGCCTGACCGTGACCGCGGTCAACGACGCGCCGGTCGCGGCCGACGACACGTACCAGACCATCCAGGACGCCGACCTCGTCGTCGCGGCGCCCGGCGTCCTCGGCAACGACACCGACGTCGACACCGCCACGCTCACGGCCGGCAACGCGAGCACGCCGGCCCACGGCACGGTCACGCTCAACGCGGACGGCTCGTTCACCTACACGCCGGCCTCCGGCTACCTCGGCGCCGACTCGTTCACCTACGACGCGAGCGACGGCACCGCGACCGACACCGCGACGGTGAACATCACGGTCGCCCCGCCGAACGCCACGCCGACCGCCGACGCGACGAGCGGGAGCGGCAACGAGGACGGCGGCGCGATCACGGTCACGCTGACCGGCCACGACGACGACGGCGACGCGCTGACGTTCACGCCGGGCACCGCCACGAACGGCCTCGTCTCCGTCCCCGCCTCGGTGAGCTGTGACGCGAACACGCCGAGCACCTGCACGGCGACCGTCACCTACACGCCGAACGCCGACTACTACGGCTCCGACTCGTTCACCTACACGGTCAACGACGGCACGATCGACTCCGCGCCGGCGACCGCGAACATCACGGTGAACCCGGTCAACGACGTGCCGAGCTTCACCAAGGGCGGCGACCAGACCGTCCTGGAGGACGCGGGCGCGCAGACCGTGACCGGCTGGGCCACCGCGATCAGCACCGGTCCGGCGAACGAGTCGGCGCAGACGCCGTCGTTCGAGGTCACCGGCACCACCAACAACGGGCTGTTCTCGGTCCTCCCGGCGGTCGCCGCGAACGGTGACCTGACCTACACGCCGGCGGTGAACGCCAACGGCACCGCCACCGTGTCGGTCCGCATCACGGACGACGGTGGCACGGCCAACGGCGGCGCCGACACGAGCGGGACGCAGACGTTCACGATCACCGTGACCGCGGTCAACGACGCGCCGAGCTTCACCAAGGGCGCCGACGAGTCGGTCCTCGAGGACGGGGGCGTCCAGAGCGTCAGCAACTGGGCCACGGCGATCAGCAAGGGCCCGGCGGACGAGTCCGCGCAGACCCTGTCGTTCACCGTGACCAACGACAACAACGCGCTGTTCGTGACCCAGCCGGCCGTCAGCCCGACGGGCACGCTCACCTACACCTCGGCGGCGAACGCCGTCGGCTCGGCGACCGTGACCGTCTCGCTGTCTGACAACGGCGGCACCGCCAACAACGGCGACGACACGAGCGACGCGCAGACGTTCACGATCACCGTCGGCGCGGTCAACGACGCGCCGTCGTTCACCACCGCCGGCAACCAGACCGTGCTCGAGGACGCGGGCGCGCAGACGGTCAACGGCTTCGTCACCTCGACCAGCGCCGGCCCGGCCGACGAGTCCGGCCAGACCGTGACCGTCTCGACGGTGCTGCCGACGAGCAACAACGCGCTGTTCTCGGTGCTGCCGTCGATCAGCAACGGCACCCTGTCGTACACGCCGGCGCCGGACGCCAACGGCTCCGCCACCGTCACCGTGAAGGCGACGGACGACGGCGGCACCGCCAACGGCGGCGCCGACACGAGCGGGACGCAGACGGTCACGATCACCGTCACCGCGGTCAACGACGCCCCGAGCTTCACCAAGGGCGGCGACGAGTCGGTCAACGAGGACGCGGGCGTGCAGAGCGTCAGCAACTGGGCCACCGCGATCAGCAAGGGCCCGGCGAACGAGTCCGCGCAGACCGTGTCGTTCAACGTCACCAACGACAACAACGGCCTGTTCGCGACGCAGCCGGCGGTCTCCCCGACCGGCACGCTGACCTACACCTCGGCGCCGAACAAGTGGGGCACCGCGACGGTCACCGTCTCGATCTCCGACAACGGCGGCACCGCCAACGGCGGCGTCGACACCAGCCCGACCCAGACGTTCCTCATCACCGTCGCGCCGGTCAACGACGCGCCGGTCGCCGCGGCCAAGGCGTACACGGTCCAGGCGAACATGAAGATCAGCCTGGGGGGCCTGCTCGTCGGCGCCACCGACCCGAACGACGTCGCCGGCGACGCGACGTGGAACCCGACGTTCACGGTCGGCTCCATCACGCCGGGCGCGAGCTGCATCGGCTGCACGGTCAGCAACGTCAACGCCGCCAACGGCACGTTCGACTTCGACCCGCCGGCGGGCGGCACCGGTACCTACTCGGTGACCTACACGGTCGTCGACAGCGGCTACCCGTCGCCGGGCGTCGCCAGCGCGCCGCAGACCATCACGTTCACGGTCAACGGCCCGGTCATCTGGTTCGTCGACTCGACGCTCGGCGCCGCGGGCACCGGCCGACTGTCCGCGCCGTTCAACACCCTCGCCGCCGCCACGACGGCGATGGGCACGAACACCAACCAGCGGATCTTCGTCGACAACGGCAACGTCAGCGGCAACGTCACGCTCCAGACCGACGGCTGGCTGCTCTCCGACGCCGCGACCGACGCCGGCGGCTTCGACGGCCTCATGGGCATCAGCCCGCCCGCGGGCACCATCGCCCGCCCGTCGATCGCGAGCGGCACGCAGCGCAACCTGACGGGCACCGTCACCGTGGGCACCAACTCGCGGGTGCGCGGCTTCAACCTGACGCCGAGCTCCGGCAGCGCCGGCCTCGTCGGCTCGGGCAAGAACAACCTGACCGTCAACCAGCTCAACATCACCACGACGAACGCGCGCGGTGTCGACATCCAGAACTCGCAGGGGAGCACCTTCAGCATCACGCGGGTCACCACGACCGGCGCGACGAGCGGCATCTTCCTCTCGACCGTCAACACCACGACGCCGGGTTCGTTCACCGTCACCGGCACGGGCACGGCCGACAGCGGCGGCATCATCAGCACGTCGAGCGGCAACGGCATCCACCTGGACGGCGTCACGAACGTGTCGCTGTCGCGCATGAAGGTGACCGGCGGGTCCGCGCACGGCATCTACGGCAACAACCTGACGACGTTCGCGCTCGACAACTCGACGATCTCCGCGAACGGCACGAACATCGCGCTCGACCACAGCGGCATCTACATGACGAACCTGCTGGGCACGTCGACGATGTCGAACCTCGACATCTCCGGCTCCCGCGAGCACAACGTCTTCGTCCGGAACTCCTCCGGCACGTCGACGCTGACGCTGAGCAACTCGAACATCCATGACAACAACTCCACCGAGGGCTCCAACGGCGTCGCCGTCATCTCACAGCTCGGCGGCTCGGCGACGATGACGTTCACCTCGACGAGCAACACGTTCACCAACAACCGGTCCTCGGCCCTGCTGATCTTCGGCGAGTCGAGCCAGAAGATGACCGCGACCGTCACCGGCGGCACGTGGAGCGGCAACGGCGTCGGCATGGACATCGCGTCCAACGGCCCCGGCGGCCTCGCGTTCAACATCAGCGGCGGCACGATCACGAGCGGCGCCAGCAGCGGCTCGCCGATCGTCCTCACGAAGGGCAGCAGCAGCAGCGGGTCGGGCGCCAACGCGTTCGCCGGCACCGTCACCGGGATGAACATCACGCACAACAACTCCGGCATCTCGTCCGGCATCTGGATGCACGGCGAGGGCGGTGGCGAGGCGCGGATCGCGGTGACGAACAACACCGTCACCAACTCCGGCCTGTACGGCATCGAGGCGTCGTTCGGCAACACGCTCGGCGGCTCGCAGAACGTCCAGCTCACCATCACCGGCAACAACGCCACGACGGTGAACGCACCGTCCGCGTGCCCCAGCGGCTGCGCCGTGGCAGCGATCCTGGCCGAGGCCGGCACCGTCACCGGTGACACCACGGCGATGTGCGCGCACATCTCGGGGAACACCGCGTCGAACCCGGACGGTGCGGACATCCGCGTCCGGACGATCCAGAACACGTCGTTCCGCCTGCCGAGCTACAGCGGCGGCAACGCGGACACGGCGGCGGTCGCGAGCTTCCTCCAGGCGCAGAACGCAGGGTCGACCGCGACGGCGTTCAAGAGCAGCACGACCGGCTTCACGGGCGGCTCGCCCAGCACCTGCACGGCTCCGTAACGGCCCCCGGACCCCGCGCCCGGCCAACGGAAGGACGAACGGTGGACCCATTCATCGGAGAAGTTCGGCTCTTCGCGATCCCCTACGCGCCGCAGGGGTGGGCCGAGTGCAACGGGCAGATCCTCCCGATCAACGGGAACCAGGCGCTGTTCTCGCTGCTCGGGACGCAGTTCGGCGGCAACGGCTCGACGACGTTCGGGCTGCCGGACCTGCGCGGCCGCGCCGCGGTGCACGCCGACCACATGGGCTTCTCCATGGGCCAGCTCGGCGGCGAGGCGCAGCACACGCTGATCCCGCAGGAGATGCCGGTGCCCCACTCGCACGTGGCGCAGGGCTCGAAGGACGCGGCGAGCTCGGTCTCGGCGAGCGGCAACGTCTTCGCCAACTCGACGGTGAACCTCTACCAGGGTGCGCCGAACCAGCCCGTCGCCTCCGCGACCGTGTCCTCTGTGGGCGGAGCTCCCCACGAGAACATGGCGCCGTACCAGGTGGTGGTGTTCTGCATCGCCCTCGTCGGCATCTTCCCGTCCCGGTCCTAGGAGGCCTCGCATGGAGTCCTACGTCGGTGAGATCAAGATGTTCTGCGGGACCTTCGCTCCCGTGGGCTGGCTCAAGTGCGACGGGTCGCTGCTGAGGATCGCGGACTACGACGTGCTGTTCGCCCTCATCGGGATCAACTACGGCGGCGACGGGATCACCACCTTCGCGTTGCCGGACCTGCGCGGCCGGGTGCCGATCCACCGCCTCAAGCCGTCGATGCCCGAGGGCCTGACGGGCGGGGTCGAGAGCGTGACGCTGACGTCGGCCACCATCGCGCAGCACTCGCACTCGTTCGTCGCGTCGACGGCGCTGGCGACCGACACCGGGCCTCCCGGAGGTACGCCGGCCCAGGGGACCAGCGCGCAGCTCTTCGTAGAGGACGCCCTCGACCAGCAGTTCAACGCCGCGGCCGTGCTGCCCTACCTCGACGGCGGCAACCAGCCGCACGAGAACAGGCACCCGTTCCAGGCCGTCAACTACATCATCGCGTACGAGGGTATCTACCCTCCCCACAGCTAGGAGAATGTCGTGGCCGAGGCATTCATCGGCGAGGTCCGCATCTACGGGTTCAACTTCGCGCCCAGGGGCTGGGCGTTCTGCAACGGCGACCTCCTGTCCATCTCGCAGAACACCGCGCTGTTCTCGCTGCTCGGCGTCAACTTCGGGGGCAACGGCCAGACGACGTTCGGCCTGCCGGACTTCCGCGGCGGCCGGGTGCCGATCAGTGCCGGCCAGGGCCCCGGTCTCAGCGCGTACGACATCGGCCAGACCGGCGGCGTCCCCTCGGTCACGCTGACGGTCAAGGAGACGCCGCAGCACGTGCACACGGCGTCGGCGAGCAGCACTCCGGCGAACGTCTCCACGCCGACGGCGAACACCGCCATCGCGCGGTCCAAGGGCGCGATGGCGTACGCGCCGCCCGTGCAGGCCAGCATCGGCCCCATGAGCTCCAACACGATCTCGCAGGCCCCGGGGGGCGCCGCGCCGCACAACAACCTGATGCCGTACCAGGTGCTGAACTACTGCATCTGCCTGAACGGCATCTACCCGCAGCGCCCATGACGGAGGTGGCGCTGCGCCCGGAGACCCCGGGCGACGAGGCCTTCTCGCGCGCGGTCTATGGATCGACGCGCGAGGAGGAGCTCGCGGTCACGGGATGGACCGATGAGCAGAAGGCGGCGTTCCTCGCGATGCAGTACGTCGCGCAGCGCACGTACTACCGCGAGGTCTACCCCGACGCCGCGTACGACGTGATCGTCGTGGACGGCGAGGACGCCGGGCGGCTCTACGTAGCCCGGCTGGCGGACGAGATCCGCATCATCGACATCGCGCTGCTGCCGGCGTTCCGCGGCCGCGGGATCGGCCAGGGCCTGCTGGGCGACGTGCTGGCCGAGGCCGGCGCGTCGGGGCGGCGCGTGGTCATCCACGTGGAGCAGAACAACCGCGCGCGCGAGCTCTACCTGCGCCTGGGCTTCGAGGTCGCCGAGGACGTCGGCGTGTACCACCGCCTGGAGTGGGCGCCGCCCGAGGTCAGCTGAAGATCGCCTGGTAGCGCACGCCCTCGGCGTCCTGCGCGATCGGCACCAGGAACAGCGGCAGATCGCCCAGCTCGTCGTGCCCGAGCGTCCGGATCCCTTGCGGCGCAACGGGTCCCTGCGGCGTCGTGAACACCAGGGAGAACGGCGCGCGGGCGTCCTCGGGCACGTGCCGTGCGGTCTCGGTGAGGTCCGTCACCTCGGCCAGCGTCAGCTCGGCCCCGGACTCGGCGTCGGTGAACGCCTGCCCGACGCGGTCGCGGAACGTCTCGTAGGTCAGCTCAGTCAGGTCCACAACCCGCGGATGCTAGCGGGCCCGCCGATGACGCGCGGCGACCACCGGGCGACGGCGCGCGAGCGCCAGGGTCTTTCGGCCCTGATCCGCCTAGGGACCTCTGACACGACTTCTCGTGGTGGAGACGTTTTCTTGCCGGAACCGGCTGACAGCGTGGCGCAGTTGGGCCAGTGTCGCCGACTGCACGCGTCGTGCCCCGCGACGCGACCGAAGGGGGAGCCATGCCAGCCCCGTTCCGCAACCGCCTGTTCGTGCTCGCCGCTTTCGGCCTCCCCGCCGTGGGGTTCGCACTCGCGTTCTCGGTCTCGGCCGAGGCCGCGGCAGAGTTCGCGGCGACCGCGACGATCTCGAGCTCCCCGCAGTACATCGGGGACACCGCGGGCACGGCGTTCACGTTCACGGTGACCAACACCGGGACCACGACGACGCTCGGTGCGGTGGAGATCGAGCGGCCGTCGAACGGCTGGTCGATCACGTCGTGCGGCACGACGCCGACGGGCTGGACGGGGCAGACGGCGGACCCGAAGTGCCGGTACCGCAGCGGCGAGGCCGGAGCGGACGACATCCTGCCCGGGCAGTCGCGACAGTTCGTCGTCACCGCGACGACGCTGGCGGGCACGGCCAACCGCGTCGGGACCTGGCACGTCACGGTGAGCAAGTCGAACCAGTTCGACAACCCGAGCCTCCTCACGGCGGCCGACGGCGGCCTCCAGACGACCGCGTACACGTGGGAGGTGCTCGACGCCGCCGTGTCCGCGTCGGCGGTCGCGCCCGGCTCCGCGTGCCCGGCCTCCGACAAGGACGCGCTCACCAACGCGACCGTCACCATGGTGATCTGCGGGCGCAACCACGCGACGGTCCCGCTGACGCCGACGGCGGGCTACTCGAGCCTCGGGGGCACGTTCCTCGCCGGGCCGGGCGTGTTCTCGTCCGGCCAGATCGCCGCCAACATCGGGCCGGTCGTCGTCGCGAGCTGGACCGGCGCCAAGGTCGTCGGCCTGCCCGGCCAGAACCTCACGGTCGTCGCAACCATCGGCAGCGCCGGCAACCAGACGTCGCCCCTCACCACGCTGACCGGCTACGAGGCGATCAACGCCCCGCCGGTCGCGAACAACGACGCGTACTCCGTCGCGGAGGACGGCTCGCTCTCCCCGGCGGCCCCCGGCGTGCTGGGCAACGACACCGACCCGGAGGGCCAGCCGATCACGGCGGTCCTGAGCGCCGGCCCCGCCCACGCGGCGAGCTTCACGCTGAACGCGAACGGGTCGTTCACCTACGCACCCGCCGCGAACTACTCGGGCAGCGACTCGTTCACCTACCGCGCGCACGACGGCATCCAGGCGTCGAGCTCGCCTGCCACCGTGTCGATCACGGTGACCGCGGTCAACGACGCTCCGGTCAACACCGCGCCGCCCGCGGTCTCGACCGAGGAGGAGACGGCGTACACCTTCGCGCCGGGCGCGCTGTCGGTCGCGGACGTCGACTCCGGTGCCGCGGACGTCCAGACGAGCCTCACCGTCGCCAACGCCTCGGTGACGGTCGGCACCACCGGTGTCACGGTGACCGGCAACGGGACGGGCCACGTCACGGTGACCGGCCCCGTCACCGCGGTCGCCGCGGCGCTGGACGGCGCCACGCTCACGCCGGGCGCCGGCTTCAGCGGCTCCACCACGCTGACGATGGTCACCTCCGACCTCGGCCACACCGGCAGCGGCGGAGCGCTCACCGACACCGACGCGATCACCGTCTCCGTGCAGTTCGTCAACGACGCGCCGTCGTTCACTCCCGGCGCGGACCAGACGGCCGCCGAGGACTCCGGTGCGCAGTCGGTCGCCGGCTGGGCGACCGCGATCGACAAGGGCGGCGCGAGCGAGGCGGGCCAGGCGCTGACGTTCCAGGTCACCAACGACAACGCGGCGCTCTTCGCCGCCGCCCCCGCGGTCTCGCCGAGCGGCACGCTGACCTACACGCCCGCCCCTGACGCGTACGGCACCGCGACGGTCTCCGTCGTGCTCCACGACGACGGAGGCACCGCCAACGGCGGTGACGACACGTCGGACGCGGTGACGTTCACCATCACCGTGACGCCCGTCAACGACGCGCCGTCGGCGGCCGCCCAGTCCGTCACCGCCCAGGCGAACATGCGCCTGCACGTGACCGGCCTGCTGGCCGGCGCGACCGACACCGCCGACGCGGGCGCGGCGTACACGCCGGGGTTCACCCTCGACTCGGTCACGGCCGCGTCGTGCGCGGGCTGCGGCATCTCCAACGTCGCCCCCGACGGGTCGTTCGACTTCGACCCGCCGGCGGGCGCGACCGGCAGCTACTCGTTGAGCTACACGATCAAGGACACCGGGTACCCGGCACCCGGCGTGACGAGCGCGCCCGCGACGATCGACGTCACCGTCCAGGGCCCGGTCGTGTGGTTCGTCGACGCGTCGAACCCGAGCGCCGGCAGCGGCACGCTGACCGACCCGTTCAAGACGCTCTCCGCGGCCTCCGCCGCGGCGGGCACGGGCCAGCGGATCTTCGTGTCGAGCGGCACGGTGACGGGCAGCCTCAGCCAGGCCACCAACGGCTGGCTGGTCGGCCAGGGCGTGACCGGCGCGTCGTTCGACGCGGTCATGGGCGTCACGCCGCCGGCAGGGACCGCTCCGCGGCCCGCCATCAACGGCACCCGCCCGACCGTCGTGGGCGGCGTCTCGCTCGCGGACGGCAGCGTCGTCCGCGGCCTGAACCTCACGCCACCGTCCGGCACGGCAGGGCTCGTCGGCAACGGCGACGACGGCGTGACGGTCGGCGAGGCCTCCGTGACCTCGGCGAACGCCCGCGCGGTCGACATCCAGTCGTCGCAGGGCAGCACGATCTCGCTGACGAAGGTGTCGTCGACCTCGGCGCCGAACGGCATCCGGCTCGCCACGGTCAACACCACGACGCCGGGCTCGGTGTCGGTGACCGGCGGCTCGACCGCGGGCAGCGGCGGCACCATCAGCGGCTCCACCGGCGCCGGCGTCTCGCTGACGAACGTCAACGGCGTCTCGCTGGCCTGGATGACCGTCAGCGGCTCGGGCGCGGAGGGCATCTTCGGCTCGGTCGTCAACGGCCTCACGGTCGCGGACTCGACCGTCTCGGGCAGCGCGCTCCAGGGCGTCTCGCTCGCGAACCCGGCCGGCCCCTCGGCGCTGACCCGGGTCACGGTGCACGGCTCGGGCTCCGACAATGCGCGCTACTTCGGCTCGACCGGCACGTCGAGCCTCACCGTGACCGACTCGACGTTCCGTGACAACAGCACGACGACCGGCGGCAACGGCCTGCTCGTCCAGGCGGACGGGAACGCGGCGATGACCGTCACGGCGACCGGCAACGCGTACCTCCGCAACCGCTCCGTCGGACTCGCCGTCCGCGCCAACTCCACCGCGACGATGACGTCGACCCTGACCGGCGGCTCGTACGACACCAACGGCGTCGGCATCGACGTCGTGTCGAGCGGCACCGGCGGGCACGCGTTCGCCCTCAGCGGCGGCACGGTCACCGGCTGCGCCACCTGCGGCACCCCGGTGAACGTCTACAAGGCCACGAGCGGCACGGGCACCGGCGCGAACGCGCTGTCCGGCACCGTCAGCGGCATGACCGTCACCAACGGCAACTCGGAGAGCTCGAGCGGGATCTGGGTCCACGCCGAGGGCGCGGGCGCCACTCGCGTCGCGGTCACGAACAACACCGTCTCGCAGATCGCGGAGCAGGGCATCCTCGTCGCGGCCGGCAACGGCAGCTCCTCGATGGACGCCACCATCACCGGCAACACGGTGACGCTGCTCGACCCGGGTGCCCTCCAGGGCATCCAGATCGACTCCGGCACGCTGAGCGGAGACACGACCAAGGTGTGCGCCGACATCAAGACGAACACCGTGGCCTCGCCGCTGGCCGCGGACGTCCGCGTCCGCAACCTGCGGGCCGGCACGACGTTCCGCCTCCCCGGCTACGCCGGCGGCGCTACTAGCACGACGGACGTCGTGACGTTCCTGATTTCGCAGAACACGATCACCGACGCAGCCGCCGTGGTTGGGTCGAGCCCAGGCTTCACCGGGGGTGCCGCATGCGCGGCTCCGTAGTGACGAGAAGCCAGGCAACCGTCTCACCCGCGACCGCTCCATACGAGGAGGACCAGTAATGGGAGACCCGTTTCTCGGCGAGATAAAGATGGTGCCGTACAACTACGCCCAGCAGGGCTGGGCGATGTGCAACGGCAGCCAGCTGCCGATCAACCAGAACCAGGCGCTGTTCTCCCTGCTGGGCACGACGTACGGGGGCAACGGCCAGACGACCTTCGCGCTGCCGAACCTCCAGGGCCGGGTCCCGATGCACTTCCAGAACAACGCGTTCAACCAGGGGCAGCAGGGCGGCGAGCAGGCGCACACGATCACGATCAACGAGCTGCCCACGCACACGCACGTCACGCAGGGCACGCAGAACGCCGCGACGACGGTGGCATCCACGGGCAACGTGTTCGCCAACGCGACCGTGAACGCGTACAACGACCCCGCGTCGTTCGCGAGCCTCGCGCCCAACACCATCGGCAACGTCGGCGGCTCGCAGCCGCACAACAACATGGCCCCCTACACGGTGCTGACGTTCGTCATCGCGCTCCAGGGCGTCTTCCCGTCCCACAACTAGGAGGCCCCATGAGCCAGCCATACGTCGGCGACATCCGCATCTTCGCCGGGACCTACGCACCCGCCGGGTGGGCGTTCTGCAACGGCCAGCCGCTGCCCATCTCCGAGAACGAGGTGCTGTTCCAGCTCATCGGCACGACCTACGGCGGCGACGGCCAGGAGACGTTCAACCTGCCTGACCTGCGGGGGCGCCTTCCGATGCACCAGGGGTCGGGCTTCACGCTCGGCGAGATGGCCGGCACCGAAGAGGTGACGCTCACGACGCAGCAGATCCCGGTGCACAACCACGCGTTCCTGGCCACGACGGCGCTCGCCATCGAGACGGGCCCCGCGGGCAACGTCCCCGCGCAGGGCACGAGCATCCAGCTCTTCGTCGAGGACGCGACCGACGTGCAGATGGCGGCCAGCATGGTCGCGCCCACGGGCGGCAACCAGCCGCACACGAACCTGCACCCGTACCTCTGCGTCAACTTCATCATCGCGCTCTACGGCGTCTTCCCGACTCAGAACTAGGAGGCCCGGACATGGTCGAACCTTTCCTCGCCGAGATCCGGATCTTCGGCTTCAACTTCCCGCCGACCGGCTGGGCGTACTGCAACGGGCAGCTCATGCCCATCTCCCAGAACACCGCGCTCTTCGCGCTGCTCGGCACCTTCTACGGGGGTGACGGCAAGTCGACGTTCGCGCTGCCGAACATGCAGGGCAACGCGCCCATGCACCCCGGCCAGGGACCGGGGCTGAGCACCCACTCCCTCGGCGAGGTCGGCGGCACCCCGACGGTCACGCTGCTCCAGTCGGAGATTCCGGCCCACAGTCACACGGTGAACTCGTCGAGCACGCCGGCCAACGTCAGCACGCCGACGCCCACGACCGTCATCGCGCGGTCGAAGGGTCAGACCGCGTACGCGGCGCCGAACAACCTGACGCCGATGGCGTTCCAGACGTTGGCGCCCACCGGCGGCGACTTCCCGCACAACAACCTCATGCCGTACCTGGTGCTCAACTTCTGCATTGCCCTCCAGGGCGTCTTCCCCCCGCGTCCCTGATCGAAGGAGTGGTCCACATGGTGGCGCAACCGTCACGCCGTTCGGTGCTGCGGGCCGCTGTGATGCTCGCGGCGGCGGCGTCCACGCCCCTGCTCGGGGCCCAGCGGGCGTTCTCCCTCGCGCCGGGGGAGGGCGGCGCTCTGCGACGCTCGGCGTTCCGGCCGCACGTCGGGTCGTCGTTCGCGCTCGCCGCGAGCGGCGTGACGTACCGCGCCAAGCTGGTGAAGGTCGCCGACGTCCGCACCGCGGCGCGCGGGCACGAGAAGAAGTTCCGGCTGATGTTCGACGTCCGGGGTAGTGGGCCGGGCGCGGGGACGTACCGGTTCTCCCACCCGTCGTACGGCGCCGTGGACCTGTTCGTCAGCCCGGTCGGCGCCGAGGCCGGGGCGTACGAGGCCGTGGTGGACGCGGGCTAGCCGCGCAGCGGCATGGGGGCGGCCCCGTTCCCTCGGCAACGGTGCGCCGAGTGGTGCGCCCGGGACGGGGCATTGACGAGGCATGCGCACCCCCCAGCAGGTCCTCTCCGGTGCCCGGACCATCGCCGTCGTCGGCGCGTCCGCGGACCCGGACAAGGCAGCCCACCGCGTCCCCGCCGTGCTCCAGCGGCGCGGCTGGCGCATCGTGCCGGTCAACCCGAACCGCGACGAGGTGCTCGGCGAGAAGTCGTACCCCTCGCTCGCCGACGTGCCGGAGGACGTCGACGTGGTCGAGGTGTTCCGGCCCGCGGCCGAGGCGGCGGAGGTGGTCCGCCAGGCCGTGGCGCGCGGCGTCCCCGCCGTCTGGCTCCAGGCGGGGATCGTGTCGGAGCCGGCCCGCGCGATCGCGGACGAGGCCGGCGTCGACTACGTCGAGAACACCTGCATGAAGGTCGTCGCGCTCGGCGGCGACCTGCACCCGCCCTCCTAACGCTCCTTCGTCCAGGCCAGCAGGTCGTCGGCGGAGCGGGCGTTGAGCACCGACTCCACGGGGACGCCGCAGCGCACCGCGCGCTCGCAGCCGTACGGCTGCCACTCGAGCTGCCCCGGCGCGTGCGCGTCGGTGTCGATCGTGAACACGCAGCCCGCCTCGACGGCGAGGCGGAGCAGCCGCTTCGGCGGGTCGAGCCGCTCCGGCCGGGAGTTGACCTCCACGGCGGTGCCGAACTCCGCGCACGCCGCGAACACCACCTCCGGGTCGAACTCCGACTCCGGCCGGCCGCGCCCGACGACGATCCGCCCGGTGCAGTGGCCGAGCACGTCGGTGTGCGGGTTGGCCACCGCCCACGCCATCCGCCTCGTCATCTCCGCGCGCGGCATGCGCAGCTTGGAGTGGACCGACGCCACGACGACGTCGAGACGTTCGAGCAGGTCGTCCTCCTGGTCCAGCGAGCCGTCGTCGAGGATGTCCACCTCGATGCCGGTGAGGATGCGGAACGGGCTCAGCTCCTCGTTGAGCGCGGCGACGACGTCGAGCTGCTCGCGCAGCCGGTCGGGGGACAGGCCGTTCGCGATGGTGAGCCTGGGGGAGTGGTCGGTGAGCACGATGTACTCGTGGCCGAGGGCGCGTGCGGCCTCGGCCATCTCGCGGATCGGCGAGCCGCCGTCGGACCAGTCGGAGTGGACGTGGCAGTCGCCGCGCAGCGCGGCGCGCAGCGCGTCGGTGGCCTCGTCGATCGGCGTCGGCTCGGTGGCCTCCAGCCGGCGCAGGTAGACGGGGCGTTCGCCGGCCAGCGCCTCGGCCACGACGCGGGCGGTGACGTCGCCGACGCCGGGGAGCTCGGTCAGCGTGCCGGCCGCCGCGCGCGCGGCGAGCTCGCCCGGCGGCAGCGCGTCGACGGTGGCGGCGGCGTTGCGGAACGCCCGCACCCGGTACGTCGGCTCCCGCGCGCGCTCCAGCAGGTACGCGATCCGGCGCAGCGCCTCGACCGGCTCGATCGGCTCGTCCATCCCGCCCAGCCTCGTCCCCGCACGGCCGCGTGGGCAACCTCCGGTTGGCGCGATCACCGAACGGGAACGCCGCCCGCATGGTGAACCGGCTGCACGACCTGGACGTGGAGGCCTACCGCCGCGTCCAGGCGACCAACACCCCGCCCTGGCTCGACACGGGCATCACCGCGCTCACGCACAGCGCCGACCACTCCAAGCTGTGGCTCGGGGCGGCGGCGCTGCTGGCGACGCGCGGGCGCCCCGGCCGCCGCGCGGCCCTGCGCGGGCTGATGTCGATCGGGCTGGCGTCGTTCGTCGCCAACGTCCCCGCGAAGTACGCGGTGCGGCGCGGCCGGCCCGACGTGCTGACGCTGGTACGCGCCGGCCGGGTGCCGCACCGCATCCCGAAGACCCGGTCGTTCCCGTCGGGGCACAGCGCGTCGGCGGCGGCGTTCGCCGTGGGCGCGGCGAGCGAGGTGCCGTCGCTGGCGGTGCCGCTGGGCGTGGCGGCCGCGGCCGTCGGCTACTCGCGCGTGCACACCGGCGTCCACTACCCGGGCGACGTGCTGGCCGGCTGGGCGCTGGGCGCCACGGTCGGCGTCGCGACGCGCTGGTGGTGGCCGCTGGCGCCGGTCGACCCGGCGACGGTGCGCGAACGGCTCGCGCCCACCTGCACCCGGCCGGTGCCGGGCGGCCGCGGCGTGACGATCGCCGTCAACGGCTCCGCCGGGCCGGACGCGGCGACGGCCGAGGAGGTGGCCGCCGCGATCCGGGAGGTGCTGCCCGCCGCCGACGTGGTCGCGCTGGACGAGCCGGAGCAGCTCGCGAAGACGCTGGAGGCGGCCGCGCCGGACGCCGTCGCGATCGGCGTGCGCGGCGGCGACGGGTCGGTCAACGCCGCCGCCGGCGTCGCCTACGACGCCGGGCGGCCGCTCGTCGTCGTGCCCGGCGGCACGCTGAACCACCTCGCCCGCGACCTCGGCCTGGAGGGGCTGGACGACGTCGCCGCGGCCGTCGAGAGCGGCTGCACGGTCGACATGGACCTCGCGGAGATCGACGGGCGGCCGTTCCTCAACACCGCGTCGTTCGGCTCGTACGCCGACCTGGTCGACGCGCGCGAACGCCTCGAGGACCGGGTCGGCAAGTGGCCCGCGCTGGTGCTCGCGCTCGGGCGCGTGCTGCGCCGCGGCGGCCCGGTGGAGGCCGAGATCGACGGCACGCCCCGCAAGGTGTGGGCCATCTTCGTCGGCAACTGCCGGTACGAGCCGGCCGGCTTCGCGCCCGCGTCCCGGCCGCGGCTGGACGACGGCACGCTCGACGTGCGGATCATCGACGCGGAGCGGCCGTTGCCGGCGCTGCGGCTGGTCCTGGCTCTGCTGACGGGCACGCTGGCGCGCTCGCGGGTGTACGAGCAGCGGTTCGCGACGGAGGTCCGCGTGCGGGTGGCCGAGCCGATCCGGCTCGCGTGCGACGGGGAGACGTTCGACGGGTCGCGGGAGTTCGTCATCCGCAAGCGGCCGCGGCCGCTGCGCGTGTACGCCCGGGCGGCGGACTGAGCCGCTACGTCTCGCGGCGCAGCCAGCGCCCGGCGAGCACCAGGGCCGCCACGAGCACGACCACGCCGACGACGGTGAGCCACGGCCCGGCGCGGTCGTACGCCTCGCCGAGCACGAAGCCCGCGCCCACGACCTCGGCGAACGACAGCAGCCCGCCGGCCGCGTCCGCCAGGAGGAACCGCCGGGCCGGCATGTCCGACGCGCCCGCCGACGCCGCGACCACCGACGACGGGAACGCCGCCAGCCGGCCGAGCACGACCAGCGGGACGCCGCGGCGTTCGAGCAGCGCGCACATCGCCTTGACCCGCTTCGCCGGCAGCAGCCGCTTGGTCACGCGCGGCATCCGCTCCGGGTCGTAGCAGCGGCCGATGAAGTAGAACAGCCAGACGCCGCCGAGCAGCAGCGGCAGCGCGGCCAGCATGAGCAGCGGCAGCCCCACGTCGTGCCGGCGCAGCAGGAAGCCGCCCGCGAGCAGCACCTCCTTGGTCGGCCGGAGCAGCACGAGCAGCACGAAGTGGTCGCGGAACAGCGCCGGCGCCAGCGGGATCGCGACGATCCCGAGCACCGCGCGCGCGGCGGCGAGCCAGAGCAGCGGCGTGCGGGCACGCTCCAACGCCGGCCTCCTTCGGGTCGTGCGAGGTGTGCCTCACCGCCGGAACGGGCAAACCACGGGTCGTGAAGGGGCTGCTGCCGGACTCGGTGCGCCGCCGGTTCGACCCGGGCGGGCGGTACGGCCTGCGCATCACGCTGTTCGCGTTCGCGCTGGTGCTGGTGGCGGTGCCGTTCGGCGTCCTGCTCCAGCAGGTCGTCTCCGAGGGGCCGCTGCTGCGCGTCGACCACGGGGTCGCGAACTCCGTCCACGAGTGGGTGGTGCGGCGCGGGCCGGGGTTCGTCGACGCGGTGCGGCTGGTGTCCTGGCTCGGCCGGCCGCCGTTCCTCTCGCTCGTCGCGGTGCTGGTCTGCGCGTTCCTGCTCCGGCGGGGGCGGACCCGCCTGGCGATCTTCGTCGTGACCACCGCGATCATGGGCGGGCTGGTCGACACGGCGGTCAAGAACCTCGTGCACCGGCCGCGGCCGGTGTTCGACCACCCGGTCGCCACGGCGATCGGCAAGAGCTTCCCGTCCGGGCACTCGATGTCGTCGGCGATCGTCTACGGCTCGCTGCTGCTCGTGCTGCTGCCGGCCATCCCGCGGCGGCGGCGCCCCTGGGCGATCGGCGGCACCGTGCTGCTCGTCCTCACCATCGCCGCGTCGCGGATCGCGCTGGGCGTCCACTTCCTCTCCGACGTCGTCGGCGGGCTGGTGCTGGGCGTCGCGTGGCTGGCCGCGAGCGTGGCGGCGTTCCGCATCTGGCGTACGGAGCGTGGTCGCAAGCCCACCCCGGTCGCGGCCGGTCTGGAGCCCGAGGCGGCGCGCGACCTCAAGGTCGGCGCCGGCACCTGATCCCGGTACGCGGGCTTCCGGGCCCTACGCGCGTTGTCACGCGTGGTGACCGGAACGCCGCACTCGTCCGGTTCGCGCTGGGCGGTTCGTCCGGTTCGTGAGCGCGACAGGGCGAACGGCCCGTAGCGAATTGGTCACAACGTGCTAGGGACGCGGGCTTCGGTCGCAGCCAGTATTCACACGAACACAAGTAGCGAGGTGCCCCCACCCTGCGCCGTGGAGCCCTTACTGAGAGCAACTGCAGTACATCACTGCGTGACGGGAGACACTCTGATGGGATCCGCAGCCCAGTCAGGTCGCCGCCTCCGCTGGGTGGCGTACGCCGTGAGCGCCGCCACCCTCGCCGCCCCCGCCTTCTCCGCCGCCGGCTCCGCCCCCCTGGCGAAGGGCAACACCTGGACGGCGGGCCGCCTCGGCACCAGCACCCAGCGCAGCGTGATCGTGCAGGCGCGTGCCGGGCACGAGTCCGCCGTCGCCGCCGCGATCCGCGCGGCCGGCGGCGTCGTCGACAAGCCGCTGCCGATCGTCACCGGCTTCGCCGCCCACGTCCCCGCCGCGGCCGTCGCCGCGCTGCGGGCCCGCCCCGACGTGCGCGACGTGACCGCCAACGACTCGGTGCGCTTCGCCAGCAACGTCTACGACGAGAGCACGGTCGCGTCGTCGTTCACGCGGACCGCCGGCGCGACCGCCGCCTGGTCGCAGAACAACCTGGGCGAGGGCGTGGGCGTCGCGGTCATCGACACCGGCATCTCGCCGCAGAACGACTTCTCCGGTCGCCTGGTGCACGGCCCCGACCTCTCCGGCGAGGGCACCGTCTTCGACACCTACGGCCACGGCACGGTCATGGGCGGCATCATCGGCGGCAGCGGCGCCGACTCGGCGAGCAACTCCGGCGGCTCGTACGCCGGTGCCGCGCCGAAGGCCACGCTGGTCGCGGTCAAGGTCGCCGGCCGCAACGGTGCCGCGGACGTCTCCACGATCCTCCAGGCGATGCACTGGGTCTCGGCGTACAAGGACCAGTTCAACATCCGGGTCCTCAACCTCTCCTGGGGCACCAACTCCACCAGCGACCCGGCGACCGACCCGCTGAACTACGCGGTCGAGCGGCTGTGGCGCCAGGGCATCGTCGTCGTCGTCGCGGCCGGCAACTCCGGCCCGGGGAGCGGCACCATCACCAAGCCGGGCGACGACCCGGTCGTCATCACGGCCGGCGCGTACGACGACAAGGGCGACGCCGTCCTCAGCAACGACTCGATCCCGGCCTGGTCCTCGCGCGGCCCGACGGCGCAGGGCGTGAGCAAGCCGGACGTCGTCGCGCCGGGCCGCACGCTCATCGCGACGCGCTCGTTCGGCTCGGACGTCGAGAAGAACAACCCGAAGGCGCTCGTCCCGCCGAGCTACATCAAGGGCAGCGGCACCTCGGAGGCCGCGGCCGTCACGTCCGGTATCGCCGCCCTGCTGGTCAAGGCGCACCCGGACTGGACGCCGGACCAGGTCAAGAAGGCGCTGAAGGGCACCGCGAACCCGCTGCCGAACACGCCCACCACGGCGCAGGGCACCGGCCGCATCCAGCTCGGCGCCGCGCTGGCGACCGACCCGGGCCCGGCGGCGCAGCAGACGTTCTCCTCCACCGGCCTCGGCCCGATCGAGGGCAGCCGCGGCACCAGCCACGTCTACGCCGACTGCCAGCAGAACGGCACCTGGACCGAGGTCAAGGGCGAGATCACCGACCACTGCCAGCCGTGGGACGGCACCGCCTGGACCGGCACCGCCTGGACCGGGACGGCGTGGACGGGCACCGCCTGGACCGGCACCGCCTGGACGGGCACGGCGTGGACCAACACCGGCTGGAGCGGCACGGCCTGGACCGGCACCGCCTGGACCGGCGGCCAGTGGACCGGCACCGCCTGGACCGGCACGGCCTGGACCGGCACCGCCTGGACGGGCACGGCCTGGACCGGCACCGCCTGGACGGGGACGGCGTGGACCGGCACCGCCTGGACCGGTACCGCCTGGACGAGCGCCGAGTACGACGACACGCTGTTCCTCAACGCCTTCTGGGGCGCCCGGCCGAAGGCAGGGAAGCACGTGAACGGTGAGCGCAGCGAGTCCGTCCAGCTGGTGCGGTCCATCGGCATCGACTGAGGAATGACCGAACGCGAGAACGCCACCGCGACCGGGCCGGCCATGCCGCCCCGGTTGCGGTGGCTCCTCGTCGTCATGGCCACGGCGGGGCTGGCGGCGATCCTCGTCGCGGTCCCGTCGGCGGTGCGCGACCGCCCCGAGGCGGGCAACCTGCTGCTCGCCGTGGCGTTCTTCCTCATCGGCGACGTCGCGCTGATGAACATCCGGTTCGGCCGGAGCCGCTACACGTTCACCTGGGCCGAGCTGGCGCTGGTGTTCGGCCTGGTCATGCTGCCGCCGGGCTGGCTGGTCCTCGTCGCGACGCTCTGCGTCGCCGCGGGCCAGGTCATGCTGCGCCGGCCGCTCGCCAAGGCCGTGTTCAACGTCTCGATCAACGCCGCCGGCGCCGGCCTCGCCTGGCTCACCGTCACCGTGCTCGGGCGGACGGCGACCGAGCACGCGTCGCTGACGAGCAGCCGGGCCTGGCTCACGCTCGCCGCCGGCACCCTCGTCTTCGCCGTCTGGAGCAGCGGCACCGTCGGCATGGCGGTGGCGTTCTCGCAGGACCTGCCGGTGCGCGCCGTCCTGCGCAAGGGGGCGTTCCTCCAGGCCATGGTCTGGCTGGGCAACACCGTCGCCGGCGTCGGCGTCGCGATGGTCACCCAGCAGTCCGGCGGCGCGCTGATCGTGCTGCCGTTCTTCCTGGCCCTGCTCTACGCCGCCTACCGCGGCTACCTGCGCGCCGACGAGGACCGGGACACCTGGCAGGTGCTCCAGGACACCTCCCGCGACCTGTCCCGGCTGCGCCGCACCGAGATCGCCGAGGTCGTGCTGGACCGCGCGGCGGCGCTGTTCAAGGCCGACTTCGTGGAGCTGATGCTCGTCGACGACGAGCCGAGCGGCCGGGTCACGACCTGGCGCGGCACCGGCGACGAGACCCGGCTGCTGGAGGGGCGGTCGCTGGAGGACGCGGCCACGTTCTGGCCGCGCGCCCACTCGGAGCGGGAGCCGTACCAGCTCCTGCTGCGCCGGGCGCCCACGGCGCAGCGCCGCGAGCTGGAGTCGCTGGGGCTCGAGCAGTGCGTCGTCGTCCCGATCGCCACCACCGAACGCTGCCTCGGCACGCTGCGCGTCGGCTTCGCCGGCGTGGTGCGCATCCGCACCCGCGACCTCCAGGTGCTGCGGACGTTCGCCAACCAGCTCGCGACGTCGGTCGAGAACGCCCGCCTCTACGAGGAGATGCGCGAGGAGCGCACCAAGCTGAGCCGGGTCGTCGACAACACCTCCGACGGCATCCTCTCCGTCGACGCCCGCGGCCGGATCACGTCGTGGAACCCGGCCATGGCGCGCATCTCGGGCCTGTCCGCGGAGAGCATCCTCGGCTCGTCGTTCACGCTCGGCCACGCCGGCACCGACGCCGACGGCACGCCGGTGTCGGCGCAGTGGCTGTGGGACAAGCTCGGCGGCGACGCGCAGGCGGAGGCGCAGGTCTCGATCGGCTCGAACGAGTCCGGCAAGCGGTGGCTGCACCTGTCGCTCGCCGCCGTGCGCTCCTCGACCGGCGTCATCGAGGTCGTCGTCGTGGTCGTCCGCGACGTCACCGCGCTGCGCGAGGCGGCGCAGGCGAAGGAGGAGTTCCTCGCCACCGTGTCGCACGAGCTCCGCACGCCGCTCACGTCGTTGCGCGGCTGGGTGTCGACGCTGCTGCGGCCGGAGTTCCAGCCGAACGAGGAGGAGCGCCGCGAGGTCCACGAGCGGCTGATGCACCAGACCGGCCGGCTCCAGCGGCTGATCGAGGACGTGCTGTCGGTGTCGTCGATGGACCGCGGCCAGTTCGTCGTGCAGACCGTGCCCGTCGGCATCGACGAGGTCATCGAGAAGTCGCTCGCGGAGTTCCGCCGCCAGGTGCCGGACCGCCCGGTCGAGCACGTTCGCGCCGGCCTGGCCGGCACCGCCCTCGCCGACGCGGGCCGCGTCGAGCAGGTCATCAACAACCTGGTCTCCAACGCCGACAAGTACTCGCCGCCGGAGACGCCGATCGAGGTGCGCGTCGCGCGCGAGGCGGACAAGGTCGTCGTCACCGTCTCCGACCACGGCTTCGGCATCCCGGAGGACCAGCGGGAGGCGGTGTTCGAGCGGTTCCACCGGCTCGGCCACCACATGACCCGCGAGGCGTCCGGCACCGGCCTCGGCCTGCACATCGCCCGGCGGCTGGTCGAGGCGATGGGCGGCCGGATCTGGGTCGACAGCCGCCTCGGGGAGGGGTCGACGTTCACGTTCACGCTGCCGGCCGCGCCGCTCGTCGCCAAGGGTGCCGACGTCGCGGTCTGAGCCGACCGCGTCAGTCGTGCGTGAAGTCCGTCGTCGCCAGCGGGAGCGGCTCGGACGTGAGGATCCGCGCGCTCAGCCGGTACGTCCCGGCCGCCGGCGTGTAGCCGAAGTCGTCGTAGCCGTCCCAGCGGGTGTGCCAGTAGACGCAGTAGCCCGGGTCGATGGTGACGGTCTCCCCGTCGTGCACCACGGGCTGCCCGGCGGAGTACGTCCAGACGGTGTCGTTGTGCGCGACGTCGACCGCCGCGAAGTCGACGTCCGGGTGGCGGTCGAGGTCGATCGTCTTCGCGCCCGCGCCGACCGAGCGGCAGAGCGTGAGGTCGATCATGTACTTCTGGCCCGGCCCGGCCGGCGGCGTGACGCTGACGTAGGTGCACCAGTCCTCGGTCTGCGCCGAGAGGCAGTTGGCGTCGGTGGCGCTCTCCGGGTCGCGCGTGACCGGGACGCGGGACGCGTAGCGCGGCGAGCTCCCCACGCGGACCGGCGGGCGGGTCGGCACGAGCGCGCCGACCGGGCCGGTCGGGGGGAGGGTGCTGCCCGACGCGGAGCCCGAGGAGCGGCCGCTGGTGGGGGTGCGGCCGGTGCTGCCGGTCGTCGTGCCCGTGCCGTGGCCGGCCGCGGGGGTCACCGACGGCGTGGGCGTGGTGCGGTTGGTCGTGCGCGGGGCGCCGCCGTCGTTGACGACCGGCGGGTCGTTGGCGGGCCGGACCGTGTCGGTGCCGGTGCCCTGGTGGCTGACGACGCCGTAGCCGAGCGCGGCGACGAGCACGAGCGCGAGCGCGGAGGAGCCGCCCGTCTGCTTTCGGCGGCGCCGGCGACCGCGGCGTACGGCGTCCTCGAAGCCGCCCGGCGGGGGCACCACCAGCGGGTACGAGCGGCGGGGCAGGTCAGTCACGCTGCCCCTCCAGGTTCGCGGCCAGCAGCTGTCGCGCCTCGTGCAGGCGCCGCTTCACCGTACCGACCGGGCGCTTCGTGAGCACGGCGACCTCGGTGACGGGCAGGTCGGCGTAGTAGTGCAGCAGGACGACCTCGCGCAGCCGCTCCGGGAGACGTTCGACCAGGTCGCGCAGCCACGGGTCGTGCACGGTCGCCTCGGCGGCGGGGCGGTGGCCGATCTCGTCGTAGATCTCCCGCTCGCGCTTGCTGCGGCGCCAGTGGCGGCGGGCCAGGTTGGTGGCCACGTAGTAGACGTACGCCTTCGGCTCCCGGACGCCGACCCAGCGGGCGAACAGCCGGGCGAACGCCTCCTGCGTGATGTCGCGGGCGAGCTGCACGTCGCCGGTGAGGGCGGTGCAGTACCCGGCCAGCCCGGCGTACTCGGCGCGGTAGAGGTCGCGGAACCCCTCCTCGCGCGACGTCGGCACCACCGCGGGGGCGGCGGCCACGTCGACGCGCGCATCAGCGCCGAGCACCAGCTCGGCGGTCATGCCCGTCGCTCCGTCACCGGTCACCAGCTCCTTCGTCCACGGGGATAGAGCCCCCGGGAGCGCGGGAGGTTCGGCGGGATATGGCAGCTGGGTCATGACGAGGTATCCCGTTCGACACGGTCACCCTCTGCTCCTGCGCGAGCCGTTTCGGTGTCCGATTCGTCGGGGATCCCGCAATCGACCGACTACACCCAGTCACCGCAGAGAGGTCCCCGCGATGAACACGACGTTCCGGCTCTCCTCCCGAGCCGTCGCGCTGCCCGCGACGGCGCTGCTCCTCGGCACCGCCTTCGCCGCCCCCGCGCTCGCCGGCGACGGCGCCAAGGGCACCCACGGCCAGGGTGGGCAGCACGCGAACGGCGGCCGGTCCGGAGAGGCGCGGGGCGGCTCCGGCGGGTCCGGTGCCGCCGCGCAGGGCGACCCGGCCGGCAACAACGGGACGTTCAAGGTCGACGGCCTCGCCTGGAGCGACGGCATGGGGAACGAGCCCCACGTCTCCTGCGGCTTCCGGCTGCGCTTCTTCGGCTTCGACGAGGGCCAGACGGGCGACATCACGATCGCCGGCCAGGCGCCGTCCGGCTCCGGCGTCGTCAGCTCGAAGACCGGCGTCGAGATCAGCGACGACGCGGCCGGCGGCGGCCCGAACGACGTCGACGCCGTGGTGGAGTACACCGCCGGCGACCTGGACCTCAGCGGCCTCACCGCGCAGCCGAAGCAGGGCTACCACCTCAAGGTGACGCTCACCACGGACGCGCCGGGCGGCGTCAAGCACAAGGTGTTCTGGTACGAGCCGTGCGCGACCACGCCCCCGGCCGGCGAGACCGGCGGCACCGGCGGCACCGGCGGCACCGGCGGTACGGGCGGCACGGGCGGCACCGGCGGCGAGGTCGGCGGCGTCACCGTCACCACCCCCGGCACCGTCACCACCCCGGCCTCCGGTACCCAGGACCGCACCGAGGTGCTCGGCGTGAAGCTCGAGCGCACCGACGTGGCGACCGCCACGGCGCCCCGCCAGGGCGCGCAGGTGCTCGGCACGACGCTGACCCGCAGCGGCGGGCTGCCGTTCACCGGCGCCGTCACGACCGCGCTGCTCGCGGTCGCGGGCGCCCTCGTCGCGGCCGGTGGCGCGGTGCTCGCGCTCGGCCGGCGCCGCGCGCGGCACGTCGCGTAGCGCCGCCGCAGGACCCGGAACGGTCGCCGGAACCCCCTCCCGGCGGCCGTTCCGCCTGTCCGGGGCCGGTCGCGCGGCCGGCGGCGCCGTTACGAGGCGGTGTCCGGCTGCTGGGCCTCCGTCGAGCCGCCCGCCGCCCGCTCGTCGGTGAGCGCGTACCGCTCGATCGCCCGCGCGACGGCCTCCGCCTTCACCTCGCCGCGCCGGGCCAGCGCCGCCAGCACCGCCACGGTGATCGACTCGGCGTCGATGTGGAAGTGCCGCCGCAACGCCGCCCGCGTGTCGGACCGGCCGTACCCGTCGGTGCCGAGCGACTCGTAGTCGCCGGGCACCCAGCGGGAGATCTGGTCCGGCACCGCGCGCATCCAGTCGGATACGGCGACAACCGGGCCGGGCGCGTCGCGCAGCGCGGTCGTGACGTACGGCGTCCGCTGGTCGTCGGGGTGCAGGAGGTTCCACTCCTCGCAGGCGAGCGCGTCGCGGCGCAGCTCGTTCCACGAGGTGGCGCTCCACACGTCGGCGGCGACGCCCCAGTCGTTCGCGAGCAGCTCCTGCGCCTGCACGGCGAGGCGGACCGCGATGCCGCTCGCCAGCACCTGCGCGCGCGGCGGCGCGGCGGCGCCGTTGCGGCCCTTGCCCTTCGGCTTCTCGGCCGCGGCCGGCGCCGCGGGCGCGGCGGCGTACCGGTACAGCCCGCGGACGATGCCCTCCTCCAGGCCGGGCAGGTCCGGCGCGGGCGGCTGGGGCATCGGCTCGTTGTAGACGGTGACGTAGTAGAAGACGTCCTCCGCGTCCTCGCCGTACATGCGGCGCAGGCCGTCCTTGACGATCACGGCGACCTCGTACGCCCACGCCGGGTCGTACGCGACGCAGCCCGGGTTGGTCGAGGCGAGGAGCTGCGAGTGGCCGTCCTGGTGCTGGAGCCCCTCGCCGTTGAGCGTGGTGCGCCCGGCCGTCGCGCCCATGAGGAAGCCGCGGCCGAGTTGGTCGCCGAGCTGCCAGATCTGGTCGCCGACCCGCTGGAACCCGAACATCGAGTAGAAGACGAACACCGGGATCATCGGCTCGCCGTGCGTCGCGTACGACGTGCCCGCCGCGATCACCGACGCCATCGAGCCGGCCTCGCTGATCCCCTCGTGCAGGATGCCGCCCTCGGTGGACTCCTTGTACGACAGCAGCAGCTCGCGGTCGACCGCCTCGTACCGCTGCCCGTGCGGCGAGTAGATCTTCAACGTCGGGAACAGCGAGTCCATGCCGAACGTCCGCGCCTCGTCCGGGATCACCGGCACGAACCGCGGGCCTACGCCCTTCGCCTTGAGCAGGTCCTTGAGCAGCCGGACGAACGCCATCGTCGTGGCGACCTCCTGCTTGCCCGAGCCGGTCATCAGGTCGGCGTACGCGTCGTCCGCCGGCAGCGGCAGCGGCTTCGCCCGCACGACCCGTTGCGGCAGGAACCCGCCCAGCGCCCTGCGGCGGTCCAGCATGTAGCGGATCTCGTCGGAGTCCTGCCCCGGGTGGTAGTACGGCGGGAGGTCGCCCTCCAGCGCCTTGTCCGGGATGTCGAGGTACAGCCGGTCCCGGAACTCCTTCAGCTCGGCCTTGGTGAGCTTCTTCATCTGGTGCGTGGCGTTGCGCGCCTCGAAGTCCTTGCCGAGCGTCCAGCCCTTGATCGTCTGGGCCAGGATCACCGTCGGCTGCCCGGTGTGCGCCACCGCGCTCGCGAACGCCGCGTACACCTTGCGGTAGTCGTGCCCGCCGCGGGAGAGCCGCCGCAGGTCGTCGTCGGAGAGGTGCTCCACCATCCGGCGCAGCCGCGCGTCGCCGCCGAAGAAGTGCTCGCGGATGTACGCGCCGCTCTCCACCGAGTACGTCTGGAACTGGCCGTCCGGCGTGGTGTTCATCCGGTTGACCAGCACGCCGTCGCGGTCCTGCGCGAGCAGCGGGTCCCAGTCGCGGCCCCACACCACCTTGATGACGTTCCACCCGGCCCCGCGGAAGAACGACTCCAGCTCCTGGATGACCTTGCCGTTGCCGCGCACCGGGCCGTCGAGGCGTTGCAGGTTGCAGTTGACGACGAAGATCAGGTTGTCGAGCTCCTCGCGCGCCGCGACGCCGATCGCGCCCAGCGACTCCGGCTCGTCCATCTCGCCGTCGCCGAGGAACGCCCACACCCGGCTGCGGCTGGTGTCCTTGATCCGCCGCGCGTGCAGGTAGCGGTTGAACCGCGCCTGGTAGATCGCGCCGATCGCCCCGAGGCCCATCGACACCGTCGGGAACTCCCAGAAGTCCGGCATCAGCCGCGGGTGCGGGTAGCTCGGCAGCCCGCCCGGCCGCGACTCCTGCCGGAACGCGTCGAGCTGCGCCTCCGTCAGCCGCCCCTCGAGGAACGCCCGCGCGTAGATGCCCGGCGAGCCGTGCCCCTGGATGAACACCTGGTCGCCCGACTCGCCCCCCTCCTTGCCGCGGAAGAAGTGGTTGAAGCCCACCTCGTAGAGGCTCGCGCTGCTGGCGTACGTCGCGATGTGGCCGCCCACGCCCAGCCCCGGGCGGTTGCCGCGGCTCACCATGACGGCGGCGTTCCACCGGATGTAGGCCCGGATCCGGCGCTCCACGTACTCGTCGCCCGGGAACCACGGCTCCTCGTCCGGCGAGATGGTGTTGATGTAGTCGGTGCTCGTCAGGCTCGGCACGCCCACCGCTTGCTGGCGGGCTCTGGCGAGGAGGCGCAGCAGGATGTAGCGCGCCCGCGTGCGGCCCTGCTCGTTGACGATCGCGTCCAGCGACTCGATCCACTCCGCGGTCTCCGCCGGATCGGTGTCGGGGAGCTGCGCCGGGAGCCCGTCCGTGATGAGCGACTGTCGCGTGCCTTCTGCCATGTGCTCATCCTCGCACTCGGGTGTGACAGGTTCCTGGCCGCTGCGGGGAACGGGTCCCGCTAGATTCCGCGCCACGCTGCGCGTGGCGCTCCCTTTAGTCGCGGGACCCGTTCCCCGCACCGGCCCCCACACTCGCCCACCGCTGGAGGATGTCGTGAAGACCGAGGTGTTCTCGATCCGGACGGGGCGGGCGGCGGCGGCTGTCGATGTCACCGAGCGGGTGGCCGCGTTCGTGGCGGGGGAGGGGGACGGCCTGGTGAACGTGTTCGTGCCCCACGCGACCGCCGGGGTGGCGGTGATGGAGGTGGGGGCCGGGTCGGAGCGGGACCTGCTGGCGGCGCTCGACGCCGTGCTGCCTGCCGACGACCGGTGGGCGCACCGGCACGGGACGAAGGGCCACGGGCGGGACCACGTGCTGCCGGCATTCGTGGCGCCGTCGGTGGTGCTGCCGGTGGTCGGCGGGCGGCTCGCGCTGGGCACCTGGCAGGCGGTCGTGCTGGTCGACACCAACGGCGACAACCCCGACCGGCAGGTACGGCTCACCCTCCTCCGGGGCTGAGGTACTTGCGCGAGGCTCCCCGGCGCGTGTGGACTACGACGTAGCAACGGGCGGCCGGCGCCCGTGCGACGACCGGGGAGGCGCACGTGGCGACCGCGGGTCCCGCGGAAGGGCAGCGCACGGCGGCGGACCGGCTCGGCATCGCGCCGGGGATGGTCGTGCAGGAGCTCGGGCGCGACGACGACTCCGACGCGGCGCTGGTCGAGGCGATCGTCGCCCGCGCGGGCACGGAGCCGGTGGCGGAGGACTCCGACGACGTCGTCGACGTCGTGCTGCTGTGGTTCCGGGAGGACGACGGCGACCTGGTCGACGCGCTGATGGACGCGCGGACCCGCCTCGACAACAACGGCGCCATCTGGGTGCTCACCCCGAAGGCCGGGCGCGAGGGGCACGTGGAGCCGAGCGACATCATCGACGCCGCGCCCACGGCAGGGCTGACGCAGACCAGCACCGTGTCCGCGTCGCAGGACTGGGCCGCCGCCAAGCTGGTCGTGCCGAAGGGGCAGCGCGCGCCGCGGCACCGTTAGGCCGGGAACGCCGAAGGCCCGCCCCGGGCGAACCGGGAGCGGGCCTTCGGCGCGAACGGGACTACTAACGCAGGACGCGGAGCTTGACGAACGCGCCCGCGGTCGCGGCGAGCGCGACCCCCGCCAGCGCGGCCACGCCCGCCGGCACCGAGGTGCCACCCGCCGCCGGGGGCACCGGGGCGAGCGTCGGCACGACGCCGACCGTCTCCGCGCCGCCCGCGATGCCGAGGGTCCCGGCCTTCGCCGGCGCCGCGGCGGCGCGTACGCCACCCTTGGCCGCGTACACCTGGAGCTCCGCGATCGTGACGTTCGACGCCTGCGGCGCCTGGCGGCAGTCCGAGTTGTTCGCCGGGTCGGCGTCCTGGTCGCCCAGGAACGCCTTGGTGCCGGTGCACTGGTTGGTGAGCACCCGGATCCGGACGTGCGACGCCTTGACCGGCGCGAACCGGAACTCGCGGAAGTTCAGGTCCGGCACGCGCGGCCGCGGGCGGTGGCCCGGGAACGCGTCGGCCTTCGACACGTACACCTGGCGGAAGTGCTTGCCGTCGGTGCTGACGTCGATCGCGAACTGGCGCAGCGTCGAGAACCGGCTCTGCGCCTGGTCGGCCTTCTCCTCGCCGTTGTTCTCCCGGACCGGCCGGTGCATCGCCGAGACGGTGACCCGGTCGACGGTCCAGACGCCGCCGGTGAGGTCGACGGTGACGCCGCGGTTCTTGATCGCCTTCGCCGCCGCGGTCGGGTCGGTCTGCTTGCCGGCGACGTACGGCGACTGGCCGAAGAACGCCCAGTCGGTCGACTCGGTGTCGTCCACGAGGTCGGTGAGGTACCGGCCCTCGCCGCGCGCGATCGCGCCGTTGTAGCGCGACGCGAGGTTGCGCGGCAGGCGGACCGTCACGGTGCCGCTCGTCCCGTCGCGGAACGAGTACGCCACGCGGTGCAGGCCGTAGCCCTGGCCGCGGACGACGAACTCGTACCGGCCGCCGGCGAGCTGCGCCACGTCCTTGACGTCCTTCGACGGCAGCGTGTCGGCGATCGGCGTGACGCGGGCCTCGAACCGGCCGACGTAGATCGACGCGCGGACCGGCGCGCCGGTCGCGTCGTCGACGAACCGGAAGCGGACCGTCGCCGGCCGGCGGTACGGCGAGACGAAGCTCGGCGTCGGCTGCGGGTCGTCCGCGTTCGCCGAGTCGGCGCCCTTGCCCATGCCGCGGTGCGCGAACACCTGCCACATGCCGGCCAGGTCACGGCCGCCGAAGCGGAGCTTGTCCGCCGCGAGCATCGCGTCGCGGGCGTCGAGCATCGACACGTCCGCCGTCATCAGCAGGAACGAGTCGAACATGAGCTGCACCCAGCGGCGGTTGCCGGGGCAGGCGTCGGCCGCGAGCTGGCCGCTCGCGCAGCGCACCTGGAGGGTGCGGTTCGACGACGGGTAGCGGGAGTCGTACGCCCGCATGAACCACTTGCGCAGCTCCCACTGGACGCCGTTCCAGATCTCGCCGTCGGCGTGGACCTCGGCGCCGGTGGTGTCGAACGCGTAGTCGCCGTAGTTCAGCGGGTTGCGGTCGAGGTTGAAGTCGCGGATGCCGTCGAGCTTATCGCCGGTGACGTACGCGCCGACGGTGCCCTTCCCCTCGCCGCTCTTACCGGCGTAGCCGTACGCGTTGAGGAACTCGAGGGCGACCAGGTCGCTCCACGACTCGCCCATCGCGCCGCCCTGCTCGCCGCCGATGCCGGCGTCCGGGCCGCCGACCATGCGGTTGCTGATCGCGTGCGTGTACTCGTGGCCGATGACCGACATGTCGTAGTCGCCGTCGGTGCAGGCGGCGTAGAACGACGCCGGGATCGGCTGCCACAGGTACATGTTGCTGATCGGCGCGATGCCGTCGTTGAGGGTGAGCTGGTTGGCGTTGTCGCGGCCGCCGAACGTCGGCGCGCCGCCGCCGTTGACCGCGCCGGCCTGCGCGTCGCCGATCTGCGGGTCGCCCTCGTACTGCGGCGACGTGTTGCCGAAGTTCGAGAGCTGGTGGTTGTAGTTCTTCTCGGTGTAGCCGAGGTGGTACGCGAAGTCGTGCATCCGGTTGTGCATCGCGAACAGGTTCGCGGTGGCCGCGTCCACGTCGACGCGCTGCGGCGACACGAACGACGACGGCGCGCAGCCCTTGCCGGGCTGGCCCGGGGTGGTCGAGGTGCGCCACTGGTCGGTCCACGGGAACGCGTAGTCGCGGCCCGGCGACACCGGCGAGTACTGCTCCGCCGGGGTGATCGCGCCGATCGCGAGGTCGGCCGGGTCCGGGGCCGGGTTGGCCGCGCCCTCACCGGGCGAGAGCCACGACGACGCGGAGCGCGCGTTGTTGCCGAAGGTCGTGAACGTCGGCTGGAGCGTGTGCGGGTCGACGTCCCACGGCTGGCGCGACGCCAGGGTCGCGAACGACATGGCGCAGTCGTTGAGCGGCTTGGTGGTGCTGACCGTCGGCTTCGCGTCCCAGCAGCCGGTGACGCGGGTGTCCTTGCTGCTGCCGAGGAGCGGGTTCGCCGGGAAGATCTTCCACTTCGCCGGGTAGCTGAACGGGCTGGCCGCCGGGCCGTCGTAGACGCCGTAGACGCCGGCGTAGGACGCGGGGCCGACGCCGCCGTCGAACGCGCAGACCTGGACGGCGTACTTGCCGGCCGGGGCGCCGCCCATGGGCGCGTAGTGCGCCTCCTCCGGGCCGTCCACGAGGTCGCCGCGGGCGACCATCGTCTTGCCGCGGAAGATCTTGACGACGGTGTCGACGCCGGCCGGCGCCGGGTCGGTCGTGACGACGGCCGCGACGATCGCCGACGGCGGGTCGGTCACCGTGAACGGGTGCAGCGGGCCGCAGCCGCCCTTCTTGAACGTGCCGGTGAACGCGTTGCCGCCGGGGACGCCGATGCCGCCGGCGGTGCCGGCGGTGCCGCTGCCGAGGCCGTCCAGGCCGTCGATGCTCGGGCCGGCCATGCCGTCGGCCGCCTGCTGGACGCGGTTCTGGCGGAACAGCACCTTGCCGGTGATCGCGTCGACGAACGACGTGTAGCCGGTGAGCTCGCCGTCCTTGTTGTTCGCGACGATCGTCTCGTAGGCGGGGCGGACGCCGTCGGTGCGGGTCGCGAACGCCACCAGGCGCGCGCGCTGCGGCAGCGTGAAGCCCGGCACCGCGAACACGTCGAAGCCGGTGTGCTCGAGGCCGCGGGCGACGACGTTCGCCAGCGTGAGGCTCTTCAGGCCGGTGTCGGCGGCGGCGGCGAGCCACGCCTCGGCGGGGCCGATCTTCGGCTGCCCGGCGAGGGTGCCGGAGCCGACCGCCGAGGAGGTGACGAGCGCGATCCGGCCGTCGCGGATCGCGACCATGATCAGGCCGTCGTTGGCCGACATCAGGCCGCCGAACCGCTGGCGGAACAGCACCGCGTGCGCGGGCGTGCCGGTCAGCGTGGCGTCGTTGAGCAGCTCGAGGTTGTCGACGTCGGCGTCGGTGAGGCGGAACAGCGCCTGGTGGCGCTTGATCCAGGCGCGGGCGGCGACCTTCGGCTCGCCGGTGAGGCCGGAGTCGACCCAGCCGGCCGGGTCGGCGGCCTGCAGCACCTGCGGCGTGCCGAACTCGTTCCAGCGGGCGGTGACGCCCTTGAGCGACCGCAGGTCGCGCAGCGCGGCGGCAGTCGGCAGCCACTTCGTGCCGCCGCGGCTGTCGAAGTCGGCCAGCGCGTCGTGGTCGGAGAGCGTGAGGCCGGTGCGGGACTCGTGGTCGCCGACGGCGCGGAACGGCGCCGCGGTCGTCGCGGGCGCACCCGCGGCGGCCGCCGACGCGGCGAGGCTCGTGGCGAGGAGGCCGGCGAGCGCGTAGCGAAGCTTCACTGGTGGTGTCTCCCGGGGATGGCGGTACCGGGCCGCGCCCAGGGACGGGCGTGGTCTGGGGTGGTGCTGTTCCGACACGTTCGGGGCCGGACGTCGGGTTCCTGCGTCGCCTCGGGAAGGTGCCCGCTTTGTGACGAAAAGTTCTCGCGGCGGCCCCGCGTAGCATCGTCCGCGTGGTGGAGATCGGGCGGCCGGCACCGGAGTTCGCGCTGAAGGACCAGAACAACCAGGTCGTCTCGCTGGCGGACTTCCGCGGTGAGAAGGACGTCGTGCTGATCTTCTACCCGTACGCGTTCACCCGCGTCTGCGAGGGCGAGCTCTGCGCGATCCGCGACGACCTGGCGTCGTTCCAGAACGACCGGGTGCAGGTGCTCACCGTGTCCGTCGACACGCCGTTCGCGCACAAGGTGTGGGCGGAGCGGGAGGGGTTCGACTTCCCGATGCTGTCCGACTTCTGGCCGCACGGGGAGGTGTCGCGGGCATACGGCTGCTTCGACGAGAAGCGCGGCTGCTCGACCCGGGGCACGTACGTCGTCGACCGGTCCGGCGTCCTGCGCTGGCAGGTCGTCAACGCGATCCCGGACGCGCGCGACCAGGACGCGTACCTGCGGGTGCTCGCGGGGCTGTAGTGGGCTGCCACGTGTGCGGGGTGCGGCAGACCGACCCCGCGCGGGGCGCGTCGCCGTGGCGGCGCGGCGTGGTCGCCGGGACCCAGGTGCTGGGCTGCCCCGCCTGCCAGGCGTCGGGGGCGTTCGCGGCGGTGCTGGACCGCTGCGCCGGGTGCGGGTCGACGGCGCTGGTGCGGCGGCTGGGGGAGACGGCGTGCCGGTCCTGCGGGCACGTCGGGGACGGCGTGCCGTCCGCGTCCGTCGTCCCGCCGCCGGCCGCCTCGCCCGCGCTGGCGGAGGAGGTGGCGGCGGCGCTGGACCGGACGTTCGGGCGGTCGGCCCCTTAGCTGCGCGGCCGGGCGAAGCGCGGCAGCAGCCGGCCGCGCGGCGCGGGGATGGCGGCTCCCGGCGCGACAGGCGTCGCGTCGACCGGGCGCGCCGGCACGCCGGCGGGGACCGGCGTCGCGGCGGGGGCGGCGTTGGGCAGCGTGAGGAACACCAGCCCCGACGCGACCGCGAGGACGCCGCTGCCGACCCACAGGGTCCCGTGGCCGACGGCGAGCGCCGTGCCGCCGAGCAGCGGCCCGACCGTGAACGCGAGCGACCAGGCAAGGCCGAGCCCGCCCGCGTAGCGGCCGCGCAGGTCCTGCGGCGCGATCGCGGCGAGGTAGGCCTGGCTGGTCGGCGAGCCGAGCATCTCGCCCAGCGTCCACACCAGGACCGTCGCGAGCAGCAGCGGGAGGCTGCGGCCCACCGTGCCCATCAGCGCGTAGCCGCCGCCGAGCGTCACCGCGCCGATCGCCATCACCCGCGGCGGCCGGTACCGGCGGGTCCGCCCGCTGATCCAGAACTCGCTCAGGATGATCACCACGCCGTTGACGCTGATGAGGGCGCCGTAGACCTGCGTCGAGAAGCCGCGCTCGGTCAGCGCCAGCGGCAGCGTCACCATCGTCTGCGCGAACACGATCGCCATGACGAACGACGCCAGCCAGAAGCGGCGGAACGTCGCGTCCGCCAGCACCGTCCCGAAGCCGCGCGCCGGCGCGCCCGCCGCGGCCGGGCGGCGTTGCGGCCGGGTCTCCGGCAGCAGCGCCAGCGCGACCACCGCGTAGATCCACGACGTCGCCGCGTCGGCGACGAACAGCCGGGCGAAGCCCAGGTGCGTGATGAGCACGCCGCCGAGGCCGGTGCCGACCGCGAAGCCGAGGTTGATCACCAGGCGGAACAGCGCGAACGCGTCGACCCGCCGCTCCGGCGGCGTCAGGTCGGTGAGCATCGCGCTCACCGCGGGCCGGCCCGCCTCCGCGACCGTGCCGGCCACGAACGCCACCGCCACCACCGCCGCCGGGTGCTGCGTGACCAGCAGCAGCACCAGCGACAGCCCGCCCAGCAGCGGCGAGCCGACGACGACCGGCTTGCGGCCGAGGCGGTCGGCGAGCGTGCCGCCGGACAGCGCCGCGACGATGCCGCCCGCGCCGTACGCCGCCATGGCGACGCCCGCGTAGCGCAGCGACAGGCCGCGCTCGCGGTGCAGGTAGATCGTGAGGAACGGCACGGCGAAGCTGCCCGCGCGCGTGATCAGCGTGCCGGCGACGAGCACCCAGACGGCGCGCGGGAGCCCGCGCATCCGCCGTGGCACGAACCGGGTCATGGGTCGTGTGTAGCGCACCCCTGTGACAAGGACGAACGGGTTTCCGGGATTCCCGCGCGGCGGCCTCCGGCGGCGTGCGCGCCGGTACGCTCGGACCGGCAACCCGGGCGCGTAGCTCAGCGGAACGAGCACTCGGCTTACACCCGAGCGGTCGCAGGTTCGACCCCTGCCGCGCCCACCACGCACGCGGTAACTGCGCCTACCTCTACTTGCGTTGCCGCGCTCAGGACCAGGTGGGCAATATCGCTACCTAAATAGCGCTTTAGAGCCGCTCGCCACGGATGCGAGGCAGGCGCGATCGCCCTGGAGTGCTTGTACGGTTGCTGCGTTCCGGCCCGAGCCGTTACGGCTTTGAACTGAGCGTCAGGACGGCGTGCTCGTTGCGGCGCCTGGAAGAAGCACTCCTCCAGCACGTCTGACGACTGTTGACGCGGACCGTAGCTGCCTGGTCGTGGCGGGGACGCGCACTCTTCCTCCCATCGAAGGAACGACGTCAGAGACGATGCGCCTCGCATTCGGTACAGATCTCGCAGGTCTGCAGGCTGAGCGACAGCCGGCCGCCCTACATGAGCGGTGGTCCCTAGGGGCCAACGGCGAGGCTACGGGTGACGTGTATCGGTGTGTTGAACGCGGTCCCAACCTAGGTCTCGGCTACTTGGACAACAGGCGCGCGCAGGCAGCACCCCGGCCGTACACTGTGTGTGCCCCATGAAGGATCGGTCTAAGCCGAGGAGAAAGATGGGCGGGGGACAATGGAAGGTGCGTTCATCCTCGCGCGCGGCGACGAGCTCAGCCGCTTTCGGTCGTTGCTGGACGAGGTGCTGGAGAGCGCCCGGCATCCGTCGTTGACGAGCAGCAGTTACCTGGTCGTGATCCACGGTCTCGGGGGGATCGGCAAGACTGAGCTGTGGAAGCGCTACTGCGGAATCACTCGGGGTGACCTCGAGGACGACCTCCGCTTCCGCAGTAGGTTCACCCTCGCCGAGCTGGACTGGGAGATTGATCGCGAACGCAACCCGGGGGACTATTCGGCGACGGGACCCACTCTGGTGCGTGCGCTCAACGCGCTCTACCAGACCTTGGCCGCGGCTATGTCGTCCAAGAACCACCAGGGGCACGCGGAGAAGGCTTTCAAGCGATATCGGGAGCTCGCAGCGCAGCAGATTACCGGTCTACCGCGCGCAAATGATCCTCAGGGCTCGGCGCTGCAGACTGCGATCGAGTCGCTGGCGGACGTGGTGGGACCCGTCGACCCGACGCCCATGCGCGCCGCGGCGAAGAGTACCAAGGCTCTCGCCGCCATGGTCGGTGCCTTCGATACCGAACGCCGGCGCCGCAGGGGGGCCATGAACAGTGCCGACCTTGAGGCGGTGGCGCGCCCGGAACGGGCACTCACCACTGCGTTTGTCGCCGGCCTTCGTGACCTGACCCGCCATATCCCACCGATCGTGATCGCGCTGGACACGGCGGAGATCCTGGGCGACGCGCGAATCCCGCTGTTCGACGTGATCAACAGCCAGATCCCGCAGGTGGTCTGGGTACTGGCGATGCGGCTGGCCGGTACCGACAGTCAGGACGATTCGGTCGCTACCCGCTACCTGCGCGAAATGCCCTCCTCCCATCTGCGGGTCATCGTGCCATCTCGGTTCAACGTTCCGGATATCGCGGAATACCTACACCGTCGCCTTGGCTACGCAGCCTCGGCGCCGGTCACTCCATCTGCAGTCCTCGCGCTTACCCAGGGCATCCCGCTCGCGGTACGGCTGCTGGCCGACCTGCTCGGGCGAGGAGCCGATCCGGTGGAAGCGCTGAAGGCGGTGTCGGACGATGGCGAGGTATCGACGGTCGTCACCAGCCTGGCCCGCCGCTATCTCGTCCACATTGCCGATCAACCCGACGCGCACGAGGACCTCCAGCGCATTTATGGCCTGGCACTGCTGCGCGGCGAGCGTGCTGATCCAGAATTGCTGGCCGCACTGTGGGGCGTGCCGCCATCGGATCTCGCCGTCGTGACAAGCCGGTTGATTCACAGGCACGATTTCGTTCGCAGCCGCGGTATGGAGCTACACCAGGACGTCCGGGATACGATCCGCGCCTACCTGCTCAACCCCGAGCGGCGAGCCGAGGTACAGGCCGCGAACAGGCGCGCAGTCGGTGTCCTGCGAGCTCGCACCGGGGCGCTCGGCCCAGTGACGATTGAAGAACAACTGGCCAGCGACGACTGGTGTACGGCGGCGCTCAACCTCCTCTGGCACACCCTGTGGGTCGATAGCCGAGAGGGGGTTCGCCTCCTTGCCCACCTGCTCCCCGCGTCGTATGTGCTCCGCCCGCAATTTGCCCTCGCGTTACTCCAGGTCGCCGGCGAGTTCGGGCCGGTATGCACGGCGGAACTGCGCGAAGTGGTGGGCGGACTGCGATTGCTGATGCCGAGCTCGCCGTTCGTGATGGCGATCGGGACCGCACTGCGCCAGGCTCGCCAGCAGGGCGCATCCGACGCGATCCTCGACCGCGATCCTACCCAGGCCGCTGTAGCCTGGCTCGAAGCCGGAAGCGCCCTCCCGGAACCCGTGCTCGGCACGGATGTACCGCCAGGCACCCTGATCCCACTGCTGGACCTGTTGCGTCCGCGCCGGATCGAGGACAGGGCGGACTTGGACCGGTTGCTACTCCAGGCGGAGGCAGTCGACGCCGCGCTGCGGGTGGAGCCGGCTAGACATCCCCGGTTAATAGAGGCCGCCGCAAACGCAGCAGCTGAGCTGATGTGGTCGTACTACGAGAAGAAGGACTACGAGCGTGCCGCTCGGAGCGGCCACCTTGCGCTTCGACACGAGACCGCCGACGTTGTTCGGTGGCACCGCTACTACCGGGTACTCTCTGCATCCGACGACCGAAACGGTGCACTGGCTGCGGCGGACCGGTGCGTTGCGCTCGACCCGACGAGTCCGGTCAACCACCACAACCTCGGTGTCGCGCTGCAGGCGCTCGGCCGGCACGAGGAGGCGGTCACCCCGTTCCGGACTGCGGTCGATCTGGATTCCTCCTCGGCGCGCCGGCTCGCTCTTGCGCGGTGTCTCTTCGCCTGTGGACGGTTCGCGGAGGTGGTCAGCCTGTGCACCGAGGTTCTCGCGACTGAGGAGATTGCCGAGGCGCGGGTGCTCCGAGGTAACGCCCACGCCAGGTTGGGTCAGGACAACGAAGCGATCGACGACTACCAGGTAGCGGTCACGGGGGAAACGCCGTCCATTGCGGCGCTCAACAACCTCTATATTGCCCTGGCGCGCTCGGGTCGGCTGGAGGAGGCGCTAGCTGCGATCGACCGTGCGGTTGCGCTCGACCGCGCATCAGGCACCCACCAGGCGAACCGCGGCGAATGCCTGCTGCTGCTTAGTCGCCACGAGGAAGCCACGGCTGCCCTTCGCCATGCAATCGAAGACGAACAGGACCACTTGGAGGCCCGGGTTCTGCTGGCCCTCATGTTGTGGACCACGGCGCCTGAAGCGGCAGTCGCGCTGTGCGAGCAGGCACTGCGCAGTCAAGGAGAGATGAACTCGCCGTTCCGCGCGGCCGAGCTGCGCGCTATTGCGAAGCTACTGCTCGGGGATGAAGCCGCCGCGGAACAAATTCTGCGCGACGCTTCTGCGCGCCGGCTCCGGAGCGACTGGTACCAGGAACCGGTCTACGAGTTGCTTCGCTCATCAGGTGTCGCGGGAGTTGACCGGCTAATCGCGGTGTGGCGGGACGGAGAGTCTCCGGCGGTGCCGCTGTGATCAAGTTGGACGTAGAGCTCCTCAAGCGCGCCCAGCTTGCCGAACTCCCACCGGCGTTCGTCAACGTCATCTTGCGATCGACCTACGAGGAACTTGAGATGCGGGTCGGTGCGCGGCTGGCCGCACGGATGTCGGACGCACAGTTCGACGAATTCGAGACATTTATAGACAATGACGACGACTCTGGAGCCCTCGCCTGGTTGGAAGCCAACTTCCCAGACTACCGTGAGATAGTAGCTGCAGAGTTCGACCGGCTGGTGGACGAGTTAGGTGCGGTCAGCCAGGAGGTCCGAGATATGGCGTTCGCATTGCTGCCCCCGTCCGACAGTCACGCGCGTGCCTTGTGGTAACCAGCACTCCTCGGACAGGGCGGCGCCGGGTCGCGGCCTGTGCGTAGACCGACGCGGCCGTAGCCTCACGAGCCCTTCCGGAACAGCGTGGAGGAGGTCGACTCGGCGTAATTCCACAATCGAACTGCCCGGTGCTCGACCGCAGCTCGTCCACGGCTGATACGTGTCCGGACTGTCCAGGAAGGCCATGTTGCGGCACCATGGCGGCTCCCCGCACACCACCCTCGAAGGAGCGCACATGCCCGTCCGCCGCACGCTGTCCCTCAAGCGCGAGGTGCTCCAGGAGCTGACCGACGGTGACCTCCAGGTCATCGGCGGCGCCGGCCCGGACACCAAGGAGACGCTCTACAGCTGCCTGGCCTTCCAGAGCTGCCGGATCGTCAACTGCGGTGCCCTCGAGACGGCGATCTGCCCCGTCTGACGCACCCGGACGAACGGGCCCCGGTCCGGCGCGCACCGACGCGCCGCCGGGGCCCGTTCGCGTTCCCGGCCGCGGCGGTAGCGTCTCCGCCGTGGAGGTCGCGGAGGCGCTGGAGGTCCTGTCCCGCACGCCGGGGGCGCTGCGCGCGCTGCTCGGCGGGCTGCCGGACGCCTGGCTGCGGTGCGGCGGCGCGGACGACTGGGGTCCGGCCGAGGTGCTCGCGCACCTGGTCGAGGGGGAGCTGACCGACTGGCTGCCGCGGCTGCGCACGATCCTCGCCCACGGCACGGAGCGGGCGTTCGCGCCGTTCGACCGCACGACGGTGCCGGCGGTCGGCGGCGACCCGCTGGAACGCTTCGCCGGCCTGCGCGCGGCGAACGTCGCGGCCGTGCGCGATCTCGGCCCGCTCGACCTCGACGCGCGTGGCGTCCACCCCGAGCTGGGCGAGGTCACGCTCGGCGAGCTGCTGGCGACGTGGGCGGTCCACGACCTGGCGCACGTCGCGCAGGTGGCCGAGGCGATGGCCCGGAGCCGGCGCGACGAGGTCGGCCCGTGGCGGGCATACCTGCCCGTGCTGGACCGCGGTCCCGCCACCGACTGACGCCGCTCCCGCGGCGCGCGGGTCTGTCGCCGTTGCCCCTGGTGGTGCAGGATGTCGCCGACGTCCCCCGCCCCGCAGGAGTCCTGATGCGTCGCACCCTCTGCCTCAAGCGCGAGGCCCTCGCCGAGCTCGGCACCGCCGACCTGGTTGGCATCGGCGGCGCCGGGGGCGCAACCGGCTTCAGCTGCCTCGACTACGTGAGCTGCTACCCGTGGGACTGCCTGCCCCAGACGCTGGTCTGCGTCGAGGGCGCCCGGTGAAGCGCCGCCTGGTGCTCCGGCGCGAGGCGCTGGCCGAGGTCACGCCCGACGACCTGCGCGCCGTCGGCGGCGCGGCGACGCTGGCGGGCGCCTGCGGCGCGCTGACGGTGTTCGTGCAGGGCTGCGTCTCGGACCCGCGGTTCTGCAACTACGTCACGGACCTCTGCTAGCCGCTCACCGGACGGCGGTGAGGTGGCCCATCACCAGCTCGTCGCCGAGCGCGCTGTCGACGAACGCGCCCCACACGCTGCCGTCCGGTGCCAGCGCCACGTCGATGAAGTCGAGCACGCCGTCGTCGCACCGTCCCGGCCCGCACGTGCCGTGGACGAACGCCGCGTCGTCGCCGCGGGTCACCGGCCCGGACCAGATCAACGGCTTCCGGTCGAGCGGCCGCTGTACCAGCCCGAGGTAGCCGGTGAACGTCGTGTCGGCGTACGAGCCGGTCCACGGCGCCCGGGGCGAGTTGGTGGAGCCCATGTAGGCGATGGCGAGCCGGCCGCGGGAGTCGAGGTCGAGCGACGGCCCCCACGCCTCGCGCAGCCCCGGCGGCGCGACGCGCAGGGGAGCGCCGAACGTCTGCCCGCCGTCGCGGGACACGGCGAGGTACGGCAGCCGGTCCTTCGCCATCCAGAGGTAGAACACGTTCCCCTTGGCGTCGGCGGCGACGGCGGCCTCGTGGTCGCTCTGGCCGCTGCCGGGCGCGACGAGGCCGAAGCCGCCGCTGACGGAGGTGTTCATGCCGTTCTTCGCGACCTGGGTGCGCGTCCACGTGACGCCCTCGTCGCGGGAGACGGCGAGCCACGGCTGGCCGCACCAGCCGCGCGGGACGTAGAGGGCGCCGTCGCCGCCGACCCAGATGGGCCCGTTGTCGCCGTTGCAGTGGCCGGGGACGCCGGCGTCGCCGGAGCCCTCGCCCACGCCGTACGGGCTGGGGTCGTTGAACGCGAACGTCCCGGTCGGCGCCCACGTCAGGCCGCCGTCGTTCGAGCGGGCGCAGCCGGTCGCGAACGAGTAGCCGTTGTAGCCCATGGTCTGCGAGCAGTTGTAGACGACGTTGGGGTACCCGACGGCGGGGACGGTGGTGGCCGGGCCGGCGGCGATGGTCTGGTGGTCGGACTGGTTGCAGGCGGCGGGCGCGTGCGTCCATGTCTCGCCGCGGTCGTCGCTCCACGACAGGAGCTGGCAGGTGCCGGCGAGGTCGGACTTGTAGACGCGCGAGGTGGCGTTGTCCACGTACAGGTACGGGTCGAGCGTGGTGGCGTGCCCGTCGAGCGACAGGCGGGACCAGTGGCGGCCGCCGTCGGTGGAGCGGGCGACCTGCGCCTGCACGTCCGACCAGATGGTGCCGTCCTTGGCGATGCCGATGTTCGGCTCCCCGGCGTTGCGGAAGCCGGTGCGGAACGTCTCGACCCGCGGCGGCGTGCCGGTGGTCCGCGCGGGGGCGCCGCCCGGGTAGAACGCCGTGGCGCGCGCGCTGCCGGCGGCGTCGGACGCGCCGCCGAGCGCGGCGCAGGCGAGGGCACCGGCGGCGAGCGCGGTGGCGGCACGGGCGCGGGATCGCATGGGTACGGCGTTCGGCGCGGCGGGCGGCGATCCCTGCGTAGCATCCGGCGGGTGGCACGGGTCGGGGACTGGGTGGCGGCGCTGGAGGCGCTGTACGACCCGTCGTGGGCGGAGGACTGGGACGCCGTCGGCCTGGTCGCCGGCGACCCGGACGCGCCGGCGGACGAGGCGGTGTTCGCGATCGACCCGGTCGCGGCGACGGTGGACGAGGCGGTCGCGCGCGGCGCGAAGCTGCTCGTCACGCACCACCCGTTGCTGCTGCGCGCGGTCCACGGCGTGCCCGCGACCGACTATAAGGGGCGGCTGGTCGACCGGCTGGTCCGCGAGGGCATCGCCCTCTACGTCGCGCACACCAACGCCGACGTCGCCTCGCCCGGCGTCTCCGACGTGCTCGCCGGGACGCTCGGCGTCCGGGACGCGCTGCCGCTCGCGCCCGGCCCGCCCGACGACGCCGCGAAGATCGTCGTCTACGTCCCGCCGGACGCGACCGACCGCGTGGTCGACGCGCTGAGCGCCGCCGGCGCCGGGCAGATCGGCGGGTACGCGCGGTGCGCGTGGTGGACCGAGGGGACGGGGACGTTCGAGCCGGGTCCCGGCACCCACCCGGCCGTCGGCGAGCCGGGGGAGCGGACCGAGACGCCCGAACGCCGCGTGGAGCTGGTGGTCCCGCACGCGCGGGTCCCGGCGGCGGTGCGCGCGCTGCTGGCGGCGCACCCGTACGAGGAGCCGGCGTACGACGTCGTCCCGGTGCTGCTCCCGCACGACCGCGGCGCGGGCCGCGTCGGGGAGCTGGCGGAGCCGACGACGCTGGGGGAGTTCGCCGCGCTGGTGGCGCGGGCGCTGCCCACGACGGCGCAGCCGGTGCGGGTCGCGGGCGACGCGGCGGCGCCGGTGCGCCGCGTCGCGGTCTGCGGCGGCGGGGGCGACGACCTCATCGACGCCGCCCGCCGCGCCGGCGCCGACGTCTACGTCACCGCCGACCTGCGCCACCACCCCGTCTCGGAGGCGCGCGAGCGTGGCCTGGCGCTCATCGACGCCGGCCACTGGGCGACGGAGTGGCCGTGGCTGGCCGACGCGGCCGAGCGGGTGACCCGTAGGGTGGACGGCGTACGCGCCCACGTCTCCACGATCGTCACCGACCCCTGGAGCCTCCTCGCGTGAAAGCACCGCCCGCCGCCCAGCTCCGCCTGCTCGACCTGCAGGAGCTCGACACCGCGCTCGACCGCCTCGCGCACCGGCGCCGCACGCTGCCCGAGCTGGCCGCGATCGAGGCCGCCGAGGCGCGACTGACCGAGCTGCGCGACGCCGTCATCGGCGCCGAGACCGAGCTCTCCGACGCCGACCGCGAGCAGCGCAAGGTCGAGAACGACGTCGACCTCGTCCGCACCCGCATGACCCGCGACCAGCAGCGCCTCGACAGCGGCAACGTCTCCAGCGCCAAGGAGCTGGAGAACCTCCAGCACGAGCTCGGCACGCTCGCCAAGCGGCAGGCCGACCTCGAGGAGGTCGTCCTCGAGCACATGGAACGCCGCGAGGAGATCGAGTCGCGGCTGACCGCATTGCAGGCCGAACGCGCCCGCGTCACCGCCGACCTGGAGGGCGCGGGGGCGCGGCGGGACGCGGCGTTCGCGGAGATCGACGCGGAGGCGGCGGCGCGTTCGACGGAACGCTCGTCGGTCGCGGCGGAGCTGCCGGCCGACCTGCTCGCGCTGTACGAGAAGGTCCGCGCGTCCTCCGGCGGCCAGGGCGCCGCGGCGCTGCACCGCGGCCAGTGCCAGGGCTGCCACCTGTCGTTGCCGCCGAACGACCTGGCGGCGTTCCGGGCGGCGCCGGAGGACGAGGTGCTGCGCTGCGAGGAGTGCCGGCGCATCCTCGTGCGCCGTCCCGACAGCGGGCTGTAGGTGGGGCGGCGCGTCGTCGTCGAGGCCGACGGCGGGTCCCGGGGCAACCCCGGCCCGGCCGGCTACGGCGCCGTCGTGCGCGACGCGGACAGCGGCGAGGTGCTCGCCGAGGTCGCGGCCGGGATCGGCCGGGCCAGCAACAACGTCGCGGAGTACCGCGGCCTCCTCGCCGGCCTGACCGCGGCGATCGGGCTCGGCGACGTGGACGACGTCGAGGTCCGGATGGACTCCAAGCTCGTGGTCGAGCAGATGGCCGGCCGCTGGCAGGTCAAGCACCCGGACATGCGCACGCTGCGCCGCGAGGCGGCGGAGCTGGTCGCGCGGCTGCCGCGGGTGACGTTCACGCACGTCCCCCGCGCGCGCAACGCGCACGCCGACCGGCTCGCCAACGAGGCGATGGACGCGGCGGCGCGCGGCGAGACGTGGGAGCGCGGTCCGCGCGGCGCGGCGCCGGCGGCCGTCGAGGCCCCGGCGGCGCGGCCCACCGGCTGGCAGCTCGCGCGCGGCGAGCCGACGTCGTTGCTGCTGCTCCGGCACGGGCAGACCGCCATGAGCGTCGAACGCCGCTTCTCCGGCAGCGGCGACCCGCCGCTCACCCAGGTGGGCCGCGCCCAGGCGGCCGCGTTGGCGGGGCGGGTGGCGGCGATGCCGGGGCCGTTCGCGGCGGTGGTGTCGTCGCCGCTGGCCCGCGCGCGCCAGACCGCCGAGCCGGTGGCGGCGGCGTTGGGGCTCGACGTCGTCGTGGACGAACGCCTGCGCGAGACGGACTTCGGCGCGTGGGAGGGGCTGACGTTCGGCGAGATCCGCGAACGCGACCCCGAGGGGCTGCAGGACTGGCTGGACGACCCGGCGGTGCCGGCGCCGGGCGGGGAGTCGTTCGCGCAGGTGGGGCGGCGGGTGCGGCAGGCGCGCGACGCGCTGCTCGCCGAGCACGGCGGCGCGAGCGTCGTCGTCGTGACCCACGTCACGCCGGTCAAGCTGCTGCTCTCGCTCGCGCTCGACGCGCCCACCGTGCTGTACCGCGTCAACCTCGACCTCGCGTCGATCTCGCAGGCCGAGTGGTACCCCGACGGCAACGCCGTCGTCCGCCGCGTCAACGACACCGCGCACCTCGAGGGGCTTGACGAGGCCGCCCTTCACGTGTGACTGTCTGGTCACATGAACGACGCGGTGTGGCGGGCGCTCGCCGACCCGTCGCGGCGGGCGCTCCTCGACCTGCTGCGCGACGGGCCGCGGACGACCGGCGACCTCGCCGCGGCGTTCCCGGACGTGACGCGGTACGCCGTGATGAAGCACCTGGCCGTCCTCACCGACGCCGGTCTCGTCACCGTGCGGCGCCGCGGCCGGGAGCGGTGGAACCACCTCAACGCCGTGCCGTTACGGCAGGCGTACGAGCGCTGGCTGGCGCCGTACGCCGAGCGCGCCGCGGTCACGGCGTTGCGGCTCAAGGACTTCGTCGAAGGGGAACCCATGAACGGCACGCTCGACGTCGCCACCGACGTCACGATCGACGCGCCGCGCGAGAAGGTGTGGGACGCGGTGCTGCGGATGGGCGAGTGGTGGCCGCACCGCGCGCGCGAGGGGACGCCGGCGGTGCTCGAGCCGTTCGCCGGCGGGCGGTTCTTCGAGGACTGGGGCGACGGCGCCGGGGTGCTCTACGGCACCGTCACGCGGCTCTGCCCGCCCGACCGGATCGTCGTCACCGGCCCCATGGGCATCCGCGGTCCCGTCGTCGGCGTCTGGACGCTCGAGCTCGTCGCGGAAGGTGATGCGACGCGGCTGCTCGGCACGCACCGGGCATTCGGGGACGTGGACGAGGAGACGCGACAGGCGTACACCCACGGGTGGGGCGAGGTCTACGACTCGCTCCGCGGCTACCTCGGGGTGGAGGGCGCGTGAGCGAGCTGCAGGCGTACGCCGACGCGTTCGAGCAGACGTGGGCCGGCGTGTCCTCCGCGTGCACCAACCTCACGCCGGAGCAGTGGCACAGCCCGACCGACCTGCCCGGCTGGACCGTCAAGGACAACGTGTCCCACATCCTCGGCGAGGAGAAGTTCGCGCTCGGCGACCCCGCGCCCGAGCACGAGGTGCCCGACCTGCCGCACCTGCGGCACGACTTCGCGCGGCTCATCGAGATCCCCGTCGACCTGCGCCGGCCGGTGCCCGGCGACGAGGTGCTGCGGGAGTTCCGCGAGGTCACCGCGCGACGGCTGGCCATGCTGCGTTCGCTGCCCGACTCGGCGCTGGACGACGAGGTGCCCGGCCCCGACGGCACCTGGCAGCGGCGGCGCCAGCTCGGCGTGCGGGTGTTCGACTGCTGGACGCACGAGCAGGACATCCGCCGCGCGCTCGGCCACCCCGGCGGGCTCGCCACGTCCGCCGCGCGGATCTCGCTGGAACGCGTGCTTCGCTCGCTCCCCGGCCTCGCCGAGGACGTGCCCGCCGCCACCGGCCGGTCCATGGCCGTCACCACCACCGGGGCCGTCGCGTCCGCGTCGACGCTGCGCTTCGACCCGGATCGCTCCTATGTGGACGGCGCCGCCGCCGACGCGGACGTGCGGGTCACGGTGGACTTCGCGACGTTCCTCCGGATCGCGACCGGGCGAGTCCCGTACGACGCCGTCGCGGCCGAGGTCGCCGTCGAGGGCGACGTCGCGCTCGGCGAGGAGCTGCTGCGCCACGCGGCGATCACGCCGTAATGGCGACCTGGGCCGAGGTCGTTGTCGCCGCGCCGGAGCTGGCTGCCGCCGTGCGCGAACGGTTCGCCGTACGCAAGCACGCGACCATGGCGACGTTGCGCCGCGACGGCTCACCGCGGATCAGCGGCACCGAGGTGGAGTTCGACGGCGGCGACGTCGTGCTCGGGTCCATGTCCGGCGCGGTCAAGGCGCGCGACCTGCTGCGCGACCCGCGCGTCGCGATCCACTCGCCGACCGTCGACCCTGATCCTGGCGACCCGTCGGCCTGGCCCGGCGAGGCGAAGCTCGCCGGCCTCGCCGTCGAGGTGCCGACCGAGGATGCCGCGCACCGGTTCGCGATCGACGTCCGCGAGGTCGTGCTGACGCGGGTGTCCGGCGACCGGCTGGTCGTGGAGTCGTGGCACCCCGGCCGCGGCGTCGAGCGGCGGGAGCGGGCGTAGGATCGGCTCGCGAACGAGTCGGCCGGACGGTCGCGTCGGGGCAACCCGCCGAGGAAAGTCCGGGCTCCACAGGGCAGGGTGGTCGGTAACACCGACCCGGGGTGACCCGCGGGACAGTGCCACAGAGAACAGACCGCCGTCGCGCTCCGGCGCGGCGGCAAGGGTGAAACGGTGGTGTAAGAGACCACCAGCGCCCCGGGTGACCGGGGCGGCTCGGCAAACCCCACCCGGAGCAAGGTCGAAAGGGCGCCGGCTTCGGCCGGAGCCTGCGCAGGCGTTCGAGGGTGGCCCGCCCGAGCCTGCGGGTGGACCGCTAGAGGTCGCCGGCAACGGCGACCCGAGATGGATGACCGTCCGTGGTGGCTCCGGCCGCCACGACAGGACCCGGCTTACAGGCCGGCTCGTTCGCCCCACCTCTCCGGACCGTGTTCGGAGAGGCCGTTTCCGCAGGTCAGAGGCCCTTTCGCGGGTCCGCCGTCATGTCGGCCCGTTGCCTCCTGTAAGGCTGAGTATCACAGATTCTGTGACATCGGTGTGACATCGACGTTCGCCGATCACTTACAGGCCGGGTCCGCGAGCCGATCACACTCAGTGACGGTGACGCCGTGTAGTCGGGTGCCGCGTCGGCCCTTGCGCGTCGTCGGCGAGACGTTGAGCGACGCTGACCGGTGGGCCGTGCGAAGCGGGCTAACCTACGTGCAGGAGGAGCGATGTCGTACGAGCGGATCAGCATCGACCACGCGAAGATGGGCGGGCTGCCCTGCATTCGCGATCTGCGGATTCCGGTGAGCACGGTGATCGGGCAGCTCGCCGCGGGGCGCACGCACGCCGACATCCTGGCCGACTTCCCCGATCTCGAAGAGGCCGACATCGTGGCGGCGCTGGAGTACGCGGCTGCGGCGGTGCAGGAACGTGAGCTGCCGCTGGCGGCGCACGGGTGAGGTTGCTCCTCGACGCGAACCTGTCGCACCGAATCGCTGTCCTTTTGCGAGCGCGAGGGTTCGACGCGAGTCACGTGCGCGACCACGGGTTGCAGCACGCGGACGACGAGGCGATCTTCGACTTCGCCGCTGCTGATGGCTGTGTGCTGGTGTCGGAGGACACCGACTTCGGGGAGATCCTCGCTACCCGGGGTGCGAAGGTCCCGTCGCTGGTCCTGCTGCGATCCGCCGAACCCATCAGCCCCGACGACTGCGTCGACCTGCTCGCCGACAACCTTCCATTGGTCGCGACCGCTCTCGACTCCGGGTCGCTGGTCGTCATCGCTCGGGGCCGGATGCGGATCCGCGCATTGCCCTTCGGGCGAGGCGAGTAGACGGCGCTCCTGCATCGTGGACCGACTTGTGATCGTTCTGGCCGTCCTGATGGTGATGGCTGCTGTCGTCGGGCTGTTACTGGCCCGGCGTGTCCGCCGTGCGCCCGTATCCGAGCCCGGTGAGCTTGCCGCTCTCGACGAGCCCTCGGTCGATCTCGACACGGTGATGGCGGATGCCGGCGCCACGTTGTACATCCCCATCGACGCTGGGCGGACGTACCTGGCGGTCGCCCACCCCGACGCGCCGGTCGAGGGGTGTACGTCGCCCGTCCCCTCTCAGCTCGTGGCGGCTGCCGTGGCCGGGCAAGCCGGCCTGGAGGCGCTGGTCAGCGCCGGGCGACTGACCGGGCGCCTGGTCCTCGTCGACCCCGCCACGGCAAAGGCGATCAAGGCCGGCACGATGGTCACCGACAAAGCGGGCGACATGCTCGCCGTGATCAGAGGCAGCGGCGGTGGCTTCTCCGGACTGACCCGAATCAAGCCGCTCTCCGGTGGCCTGGTGAAGAGCGCAGCCGCTGGTCCCGCCATGTTGAGCGCGATCGCGATGCAACAACAGCTCGCTCGGGTCGAGAAGTCGATCAGCGAGGTACGGGACGCCGTCGATGCCGTCAAGGGGTACCTGGAAGCAGCCCAGCGGGCAGCCGTCGAAGGGCGTCGGGCCACCCTGGCAACGGTCTACCGGACAGCACAGGAGACTGGCCGGATGACTCAGTCCCTGTGGGACCAGATCCAGGATCTTGAGTCAACGCTCATCGCCGACGCCAAGCTCGCTGACCGCGCTCTCGCGCAGGCGGTCAGCGAGCTGGAGCAAGCCGCACCCGGCCTGGTGGGTTCGCGTCTCAAGTGGCTGGAGGATGCCTGCAGCCCCGTGGCCGCTGCGGTCGCCGGCGTGGCTGACGCCCGCCGGAGCCTGGTCCAGTTCTCGATGTTGCGACTTTGGTGGCTCGCGGTGGTCGACGACCCGACGCTGGCCAGCAGGCAGTCGCAACTCCGTGAGCTCCTCGCCGAACTTCCCGACCACGCCGCCGAGCAGGCCCGCGCCGAGAAGGCGCTCGCCGAGGTCGGAGAGCTCAAGACGCATCACCGCGTCCTCGCGCCCCGCAAGCACAAGCAGGTGGCGTCCCGGGTGGGGCATGCACAGCGCGAGATGCAGGACCTCCCATGGAAGCTCGCGGACGTCCGACGAATTGCCGCGCTGGAGCCGTAGCACCCGGCAGCCGACCCGCCTCTACCTCACTTCTACCTATACCTCGGCCCGAACGCTGGCTCACCTGGTCCAAGCCGTTCGTCGCAACGCCCGCCGGCTCGTCGTGAATCGGCGAGCGCGTCGAGTGCGGCTTCGCAGTCGGCGCTTCACGACGAGCAGGCGAACCTCGCCCGGGCAGTTGAGCGGACGCTCGAGTCGGCGGATCGCCGCGTCCAGCGTGCCCGCAGCAACTGCCGAATCCTGACACCTAGAACGGTGGTTCTCCGGAACCTTGCAACTCGGAGGAATCATCGCCGTACGAGGTGATAATCAGGTCCGCCGTGCGCTCCCCGATCGTGATTGTGGAGGGGGAGTTGTCGAACGCCTTCCACATGATGTCGCCGTCACCGTCTGGGCGGACCCGACCCGACCAGACCTTCATGCCGGAGGCTTGTTCCACCAGTTCGAAGAGCATCGCGTGTACGGGGCCGCTTGTGCCGTCCGCGGATCGCAGCACGGCTGGGCCCTTGTATTCGCGCATGACGTCTCCCGATGGCGGCAAACGAACTAGCGGTGCCCCGCAAGTGTCAGGTACGACAGCACCGAGACGGTGAAGCCACCCTGACGCTCGCGACACTAGCCCTGGCGGACCCGTCGCGGCAGAAGCGGTCGTCTTCATCAGCTGGGCGTCGCGGGTGCTGTGTACTCGATGCCGAAGTGATCTGCGATAAGCCGAGTGGTCTCACAGGCCCAACCTGAGCGATCGGCGATCGCGACGGCCTCTTCGTCGGCGCTGTCGCATTCACCGGTGCCGGAGCCGCAGTCCCGATGGAGCTTCAAGAGGCGCCGGGCCAAGGGATCCTCGATGCTGTTCAACCGCCGCATCGACTCGAGCCAGTTCGCCACCGGCACCGGTTTGTTCTCTGGGACCTCGTAGACCACGTCCATGTGCTCGGCTTCGCTCGCTGCTTCGTCGTACTCGAATCGCGCCACATGACGACCCTAGAGACTCAGGGAGTGCTCGGCGATCGTCGGCGACAGAGCTCGGAGGCGGCAAGAGCGGATGACGGCGCGACGACAGTTGGCCGCGTTCGCGGGCGCCTCGACCGGCAGGGGCTCATGCGGCACTTCGCCGGCGGCGACATTAGGCCAGCGCCCCGACAAATCCGCGTGGGTGATCCGTACCAGCCGCGGCGTCCAGCCGGGCACGGTAGACGACCGGCTTGACGGCTGCGACGACCTCGATGGCGGTGTGCCAGCGCAGCAGCGGCTCCTCGGCAAGAGCATTGGTCACCACCGCCATGACCCAGTCCGGGTTCGTCACGGACTTGTCCAGTTTCGTTGGCCGTGACGTAGACGGTCGGTGCCGGTCCGCTGGTGGTCTTGACCTCGATGCATAGCCGGGCGTCAGTCAGGGTGGCGGTGATGTCCCACCCGCACTTCTCGCGGTCCACGAGATCGACCTTCCACGGCGGTGAGAAGTAGGCAGTGACCATGTCCATGCCGATCTTCTCTACGGCCTGTGGGTCGACGCTGTGCCCCTGCCTGGCGGTGAGGTCTCGTGCGCTGTCGCTGATGGCCTTGGCCGCCGGGTCGGTGGGCAGGTTGTCGAAGATCGACGGCCATTCCTGTAAGTGGCAGAAGGCGTGCCACAGGAACTCCTTGGCGTGCTCCAAGTCCACGAAGGACGTGCCCGGTAGCGCTTCGAGCGCCTCCCGGAGCAGGTCGTTGCTCCAGTAGGCCAGCCGCCCGATGCTCAGGCCGGTGCTGTCGGAGTTCGGCATGGGCAGTCCGAAGACCACCCGCCCGATGTCTTGCTTGCCCTTGCCGTTGGCGCTCTCGTACGGCAGCAGTGCGATGAAGCGCTGCGGCTGCATGACGCAGAGGACTTTTGTGAGCAGCACGACGCCGACGCCGTAGGTGTTGCCCACCATGTCGGTTAGGCGGTCTTCCTCGTCGCCGGGGCCGCGCATCAGGTACTCGATGGTGCTGCGGACGCTCGCTGCCGTAGCCTCCGGCCCGTTCTCGTTCCAGCCCTTGTAGAACGTGCCGAGGTTGCCGGGCGCAGCCATCGTCGGTGACGTGATGAAGGCCCAGAGGTCGTCGGGGGTCGCGGCTGCCAAGGCTTCCGGGGTGCTGAAGATCGCCCGGTTCCGGGCTGCGTACTCGTGCACTTCGGGACTCGGCTCAGGTTGGATCAGCAGGTAGCGGGCCTTGAGGTCCGCAGGAGTGCGACGGTGTCGACCGGGATCTGGTCGGCCTTGGGGAAGGCCGCACGTGCCTCGGTCAGCGTCCGGACCCGTCTTCCGCCACGCTGCGCCGGGGGAGCGGGAGGCGGGGAGGCCAGATACGCGGCGACCGCCGCCTCGCAACTGGGGCAGCCCGGCACCGCACGGATGTGATCGCAGGTCATGCGCGAACTATGCCGCCCCATGGTGGCGCGAGTCCGCGGCCGATCTGAAACTGCCTCGCCCTTCACCGGCGACCCAGTCGGCACTAGCCGCTGTGAGCAGGTGCGCTGTGCGGGAGACGAGGATGCCGAGCAATCCGAGCTTCTGAGCAGCAAGTGGCGTCCTGGGGTCTCACTGTCTTCAGCTGACGGCTACTCCCAGGGCGCGTCCTGAACGATCTCCCAACCTCGGTCGCGCTCGTAGTGGAGCCCGGGGCCGGGGCAGTCTGGCCACACCCACAGGTCCGTCAGGTCGTCGGGCGGTTCGTAGGCGGGGAGGGTGTAGGACGCGGCTCCGGAGTCGTTGCTGGCGTCGAGGGCGATGGCGATGGCGAGCCCGGCTTCGGAGGCGCTATCGACCTGGAGGTAGAGGTGCCGGCTGTCCCCTCCGGCGCGGCGGAGCTTCTGGACGTGGTCGACGACGCTGGGCTCCTGAAACGCCGCGTCCAGCCAGGTGTCGACACCGCTGCCTTGTACGCCTCTGGCTCCCGTGCTGCCGCCGGTGAGGCTGACGGTGCCGGTTGGGCCCTCGGCGTCCCGGTACGCGACTGCCTCGATGCCGAGGGAGTGCATCAGGTCGGCCACCTCAAGGGGGCAGTTGCCGGGCGCGATGAGTCGGCCCGCTTGCTTGACGGCGTCGAGCACCGTCTCGAGCCCGGCAGCTTTCGGCACGTCGCGCGTGTCGACGTTGCGGTGGAGGTAGAGGGTCCACTCGCCAGGCATCGACACCGTAAACGTGCGCCTCTTGAGGATGGCCGCCCGCTGCACCTTTCGACGCTTGTCAGGCCGCGAGGTCACCTCGACGTGACCGGGCGCGCCGGGACCAATGAGTCTGTAGTCCGGCAGCCCGATCGTGCCAGGGACGTCGGCGGTTTCGAGTGGCCCCACGTACGGTTCGAGGCGGCGCCGGGCAAGCTTCTCCTCCGGCTCTTCCTCGCCGCTACCGCTCATGCAGTCCATTCTCGCTCGGAGTGCAAACTGATTGGCTGGCCGACCGCCGCAGTCAGGATGATCTAGCGGTGGTGGTGTTCCGCCACTGCTTCTCGTGCAGCCCACGAGCAATCAGGCGCAGTCGGACCGCTTCGCGGCATGAGCGGTCATTTCCGCAGTCCCATATCCGCGTCTTACTCGGTCTGAAGCATCGCGGGTCGAGGGATCCGGTAGCCGCCACATCGGGGCGGCGATTAGGTATACGGTCGCCGCAAGGGCGGGATGCGGGAGAGGAGGAGTACGGATGAGTTTGGATTCGTACCTCGCGGCGTTGCGGGACTCGACAAGTATGCCCGCGCCGATCGTAGAGAGGGCGGTGAGCGAGCGAAGCTATGCGATTACAACGCTAGACACGGTGGACGAGCTTGGGCAGATCGAGCGCACGGTCGAGGAGATGGAGCGGTTCGCCGAGGAACAGTCGGCGGGCACGCTGGCCGGCCGGTCAGTACTCACCCTCGGCGGGCTGGTTAACGTGCGACAGGGTGCCCGGCTACTGGTCGCGGCGGACGCGGTCGAGACGACCGGCGGGCTGTACGCGTTGAGAGCCGGCTTTAGCGAGCAGTCGCTCGCCGATGCCATCCTGAGCGACCCGGATATCGAGGAGATGATCACCGCGATCCGGAAAGCGGCTGCTTACGAGCCTACCGCTGCGGGGTCGGTGCCGGCCGCGCCGGTTGATCTGAGCGCACTGGAGAAGGATCTGCAGGCGAATGTCGATGCGATCTTGCTTGCGGGTGACTCGGCGGTGAAGGACCTGGCTGGTGTGGTCGGGTGGGGCGCGGTCGCCGGGTCGGTGGGCGGAGCGCTGTCCTCGGCGGTACAGCGTTCGGCGGCCCTGCAGGCAGCGAAGGAGGTCGTCGGACGGATCAAGCGGCTTGCGCTGCGCATGGTCGAGGCCGGCTTCCGGGCGTTGCAGAAGGCGATTGGCGACGGGCCGCTCGGCCAGTTCATCGACAAGGCCAAGGCGCAGTTGTCCGAGTGGCTCGATCATGGCGGCATCGGAGATCTGCTCGGCCGGCTGCTCAACGCGGATACCGTCGCGCCGGCATGCCTCGACGCGGTTCGCGCGGCTGGCGCGACTGACACGCAGCAGGCGGCTGCGCGGAACGCCGGGAAGCATGTTGCCGAGCACGCCCAGCAGTTGGCCCGTGTCAGTGACAAGGTCACCGACGTGGTGAGCTGGTTCGGCGGCGGCTTGTGGTCGGGCCCGATCGGCGCGTACCTGGCGGCTGGCTTCGTCGTCGCCATCGCCGCCGCGGCCTGGCAGGTTCAGGACCACCTGGACACGACGGAGCCGTTCGGATTGCCGGATGTGACCGAGGGGATGATCAGCTCGGTTCGTGCGGCGGTCACCGGAACCGCCTGACACCGCGAGCCCGAAGACCCGCGTCGGGCGGGGCAGGACTACAGGGGTCCTGCCCCACGGCGCCCCAGGGGTGGCGGGGCTGACGCTCTACATGCCGACAGACGCCGACCGGATAAAGGTCAGCGCGCGCGGGTAGCGGCATGAGCGGACGTTCACGGTAGGGCCACCCGGTGCAGAACAGGTGCGCTCTCAGCCGCTGCGAGCAAGGCGTCTGCGCTGCCTGCGGCAGTTGCTGCAGCCGGTGCCATTCCGCGTCCTGTTCTTCACGCTGGTCAACCACTCGAAGCCGCAGGCGCTGCATCGCCAGCGGCACCGGTCGTGGCTACCGGCCTTCAGCATGTGCGGGAGCCGGTTGATGTTGGTCTCATTTGCAACGAACTCCGCTGCAAGCTCTGGGTGTAAGTCCGCGAGCGACCTGCCGGGACGGGGACGGGCCTTGCCGGCCGCGGTCCGCGCTCGGGCACAGGCTGGGCATCCAGCACCGGCAGTGCGGCTGGCAACCGTGGTGCTCCACTCATGGCCACACGTGATGCACGACCAACGGCACGTCTTGTTCGACGATGAGAGAAGCGTGGCCGCCGTGTGCGCGGGCTCCGCGGTGCACTTGATCAACTCGGTGGCGACAAGGGGATGGAGGTCGGCGAGGCTTGCGCCAGCCGGAGCGATAGTGCGCGAAAGACGGACCCGTTCACGGCCACACGAGGCGCAGCCTCTGCCTCGAAGTCGTGTCGCGGGGGACGCCGTGAATTGCTGTCCGCACGTTCTGCACCGCCAAGAGCAGGCCAGATTGCTCGACGGTCGGAGCGTCGCCGCCGTTCGAGAAGGGTCTGCCAGGCACGCGGTGAACTCGTCGGCGATCTCGGGATGTGTGTCGGCAAGGGACTCGCCCGGACCCGGAATGGAGCGTTGCCTGCTGGCAGAAGCAACGCGTGCGCGGCTGCAGGGCGGACAGCCCGAGCCTGTGCCAGCTCGGGATGCGACCGAGCTGATCCACGTGTGGCTGCATCTTGCGCACTGCCACTCGCAGCTGTCTCGTGCGTTCGGGCTCAGCCAGTCGAGCGTGACCCCTTCACGGGTCAGGTTCCGGCGGAACTCGCCGGCGAGCTGCGGCGCGATGTCGAGCGCGCTCGACCGGGGCGGTGCATTGACGTCAGCCTGCCAACTGGCGAAGGCGGTGGCCAGCGCGGCGGAACGCTCACCGAGTGTCAGCTTCTTCCAGTTGAGTCCCCTGCTCCTCACAGTCGGTCTGAGCGCATCTGCCCAGACGTAGGGGTCCTCGCAGCCGTCATCGACGAGAACGACCGAGCAGTCCAGCGCCGGCAGCGATCGCGGCCGGATGCGCAGGTATGTCTCACCGCGCATGGCGGCCGCTTTGCGCTGGTCTCGCTGCGGATGGCGGTGCCAATGCTTCGGGTCGAGGTCGATTAGGAGTCCGATGTTGCTGATCGCCAGATCCACGCGCCACCGGCGACCGTCAGCTTCGACACCGACGTCGACCAGAACCGCGGTGCCGGTTGCTGCGGCGACTAGTTCTGCCACCTCATGTTCGAAGAGGGATCTGCCGTTGCGAGTGCATCGGGCGCAACCAGCACCGGCGACTCGCGAGGCGACCGTCGTGCTCCATATATGTCCCTTGCGGCAACGCCACTGGCAGATGTCGTTCGAGCCGGCTGCTAACAACTCTGGCCCGCGTCCAGGCACGGTCTGGTTCACGACGAACTCGGCGGCGACGCTCGGGGATACCTCCGAGAGGGCACGACCGGGCCGCGGATTCCGACGCGCAGTTCCGCTTCTCGCGTTGGCGCAGCGTGGGCAGCCACTGTTCTTGGTTACGCGGTTGGTCACGGTCGCCGTCCACCTGTACCCGCAGCTGCCGCATCGCCAGGCGCAGCGGTCCACGGAAGATGGGCGGAGTCCGTCGAGTCCGCTGCCGGGGTTCGTGAGGTTCTCGAGGAACTCGTGGGTGATCGCCGGCGCCATACCCGCCGCGGTCGCGGCATCATGCCGTGGACCCCGACGGCTGGCTGCTCGTGCCTGGTTGGCGCATGCCGGACAGCCGCGGCCGTGTGCACGGTTGGCGACGACCGATTCCCACTCTGTCGAGCACACACCGCACCGCCAGAGGCAGCGCTGCTTGCTTTTGACGCGCAACTCGGCTGGACCCATGTCGGGACGGTCAAGGTTGCGAACAAACTCGGCCGCAAGCTTGGGGTTTAGGTCTTTCAGTGCCTTGCCCGCGGGCGCTTGGGCGCGAGAACGGGCTCGGCGGGCCCAGGCGCACTCGGGGCAACCGGTGCCTGCCTGGGCCCGCGCGGCCACGGTTGTAGCCCACTGGTATCTACACAATCGGCAGCGCCACCGCACCTTGATGTTGCTGCCTAGGCCAAGGTTTGCGATGTTCATGTCCCGGCCCGGGGTAGTTACCGCTTCAGCGAGGAGATCGGTCCGTCCGGCTCCGATCGTCTGCTGCGGCGCTGGTCCCGGCACGTGCACCATTCTCGTAGATCACGCGATAGCACGCTGGCAAGCGGCTGACTCCTCCGCGGCATGAGCGGACGTGCGGCTACGCCCCGTCGAGCATTCCGGGGCCCCGACCCGGGCGGTTTTGTCGGTATAGCAGCGCGAAGATGCTGCGCTCCGTACCGTCAGTTGACGGAGGAGACCGACGATGAGCTCAACCGAAGCGCCTGTCGACCTCGGTCCGGCGCGCGCTGCCGACGCCGCGCGTGCCATCTTCCACGACCCGTCCGCGACCGGCCTGCACGAGCCCGTCGGACAGGACGAGTGCGCGGCCGCCGTCGCCGCGCTCGCGAGCTGCTTCTCCGGTGCCGGCGGGACGGTCAGCAACATCGTCGCGAACGCCCGGGCCGCCGCGCAGGTTCTGTCCGGCGACAGGCTCCAGGGACTGTCAGAGATCGTGCAGAACGCCGACGACGCCGGCGCGTCCCAAGTCCGGATCTTCCACGCCGACGACGCGCTCCTGGCCGTCCACGACGGACAGCCGTTGACCCTTCGCAACGTTCACGCGCTGGCCGCGCCGTGGCTCACCACGAAGCGCGACGACGCCGGCGCGACCGGCCGGTTCGGGATAGGCCTGCTGACCTTGCACGCGCTCGCGGACGCTTTCGAACTCCACAGCGCGGACTACCACTTGCGCCTGGGAGATCCGACACTCGAGACGATCCCCGCGTTCCTCGAGGCGGCCCTGGCCGGGCCCGACGACACCGTCGTGCGGGTCCCGCTCAACCCGGGCGCGCTCGGCCCGGACGAGCTCATGGCCTGGTGCGAGCACTGGGACGACAGCAGCCTTCTGTTCCTGCGCAACATCCGCAACATCACGTTCGTCGCGGCTGGCGGCCGCCGCGAGCTCGCGCTCCGCCCCGAACCGATGCCGCCCGTCACCTGGAACCTGTCCGGCGCCGACGTGCCCGTCTCACGCGCCCGCGTCACCGCCGCCGACGGGCGGCGCTGGCTGGTCTACCAAGCAGACCTCGCCAGTCCCGGCGGTCTGCAGCGGGCCCACAAACAGACCGACCCGACGACGCCGGTCGGCGTCGCCCTGCCCGCCGCCGACCGCGGCACCGGCGGGCAGCTTTTCGCCGGTCTGCCCGTCGTCCCGATCCGCGCAAGGCTTTCCGCGAACGCCCAGTTCGACCCGATCGCGAGCCGACAGAACCTCGCAGACAGCGCCTGGAACTCCGCGCTCGCCGAGCGAGTCGCAGCGCTGTGGGCGAACGCCGTCCTCGACCTGTTCGCGGTCGCGCCCGCATCAGCGTGGGCACTCTTGCCAGCGCCCGCCGAGCCGGATCCCGCGAAGACTCACAGCGCCCGCCCGGGAATCGTTGACCAGATCGAGAGCCTCCTCGACGACGCCACGGCGCGCGAGATCGGCACCCGGCTAGTTCTGCCCGTCGACGGACGGCTCGTCCACGTGAACGACCTCGCGGTCGAAGCCGCGGCCCTCACCGGCATCGTCGGCGACGGCGAGATCGCGGCCCTCGCTGGTCTGGCCGACACGCTGCCCCGTACCGCCCGCGACGCGGACGGCCGCTGGCGCGACGTGCTCGCCGCCTGGCGCGGCGCCGGCCACGGACTGCCGCCGGAAGTTACCGTCGCGGACGCGCTGCCGCTCGCCGAGGACGATGGACGCGACCCACAGGCAACGCTTGCCCTGGTCGCCGCCGGCGTCGGCGCCGCGCTCTACCAAGCCCTCGCGCGCCTGCGGTGCGTGCTCCTCCGCGACTCAAGCCGGACGACGCCTCCCGACCCGGACGAGCTCCGCGTGCTCACAGGCGGCGCCGGCGGGCTCGCCACGTCGCTCGGCATCGCCGACGAGCTCCACCCGTCGCTGCTCGCAGACACCGACGATGCAGCTGCCGTACGCGCGTGGCTCGAACACCGCCACAAGCTTGTCGACTCGGACGGTGACGCCGACGTCCTCCGACTCCTCGCAGACGCCGGCAACCGCGGCCTAACGCTCGACCAGCCGCTCGCCGACGGCCAGGCCGTCGCGCTACGCAACGGCCTCGAGCACGCCGGCCAGGCCGACTGGCAACGCCTCGGAGCCGGCATCGGCAAGGCAATCCGGCTGCACGCCGTCACCTACGGCCCCAGGGGCAAGCTCGAGAACACCACCGCCCGGCCCGCAGACGCCTACCAGCCGAAGACCATCGACCGCGAACCCGACAGCTTTGCCGTCGCGGCGGACACCACACCGGGGCTGTTATGGATCGCGCCGCGGTACTCCGCCGTCCTGCGCTCGCCCCTGGGCCGTGCAGGCCTTGGCGCGCAACGTTTCCTGCGCCTTCTCGGAGCGGAGACATCGCCGCGGCTAGAGCCTCACCCCCGGCTGCTCTCCCGATACTCCGACCCGCGGCGCGGCCTGCACATCGACATCGCCGGCACCACTTCCGAACGCGCGCAGGCCCTGCGCGACCTGCAGGCGAGCTACTCCCTCGACGACCACCACAGCCCCGACCTGCAGGCCGTCCTCGACCACATCGCCAGGGACCGCAAGGCGACCCGCCGCAGGCAGCGGGCCGCGGCCGTCCTCAGTGTCCTCGGGCGATCGTGGACCTCGCTCGCCGACCACGCGCAGGTCCCCGCAGCGCACGACTACAACGGCTGGCGCCTGCAAGGGCCCATCCGCTCATGGTGGCTCTGGGCAGCGGGCAGCGTCGCATGGCTCGACAACGCCGCGTCGGTGCCGTCCGCGCCGAAGGCCCTGCGGCTGCGGACCCCGGCGACCGTCGCCGTCCACGGCGACGACGCCGGGTCGTACCTGCACCCTTCGTTTCGGGCCGTCCGCGCCGACGTACTCGCGCACCTGGGTGTCGCCGGCGAGCCAAGTACCCGAGAGCTCGTCGCCAGGCTTGAGCACCTCCGCGCGTCGCCGGCCGCCCTCGACATCGCCGCGGAAACCGCGATCGTCTACCAGGCCCTCGCCGACCGTGCCCGGGAAAGGCGGCGCTCGTCGGGGCACCTGCCCCCGAACAAGCTCCGCGAGCTGTTCGGCGCCGGCACGGGCCTCATCCTCACCGCGAAAGGCTGGCTTCCGCCCGGAGAGGTTTTGCGCGGTCCGCCGGTCTTTGGGCCGTATCGGGCATTCGTCCCGCAGACGGCAGGCACCGAGCCGCTCTGGTCGGCCCTGCAGGTAAGGCGGCCCGACCTCGATGACTGCCTCGGCGTCCTGCGCGACATCGCGAAGACGCGCCTTGCGGACACGCCGACGCGCACCGTCGTTCTGGAAATCCTCCGGCTCATGGCCCAACTCGTCGCGGCCGCAGACGTCGACGACCGGATCGCGAAACGCCTCCAGCGCGCGCCCTTGCTCACCAGCCAAGGCTGGACCGCCGTCCGGCCCGTTTACTGCGTCGACGACCTCCCGCTAGCAACCGGCATCGCCGACAGCCTGCCCGTCTGGGCGCCCGGCGGCGAACTCGAGCAGTTCAAGGCGCTCGTCCGGCCGCTGCGGCTCACGTCTGTCTCCGTCGCGGACGCGCCCCTTGTTAGCGTCGCCGACAGCTACCTCGACGATGACACGACCGAACTGCTCCACGACGCCGTTGCGCTCCTGCGCGAGGACCTAGCCCGCAACGACCCGGCGAGCGAACAGGGCCTGACCTGTGGCTGGGACGTCCTCGAGACGCTCGACGTCCGCATCGCCGCCGAGCTGCGGGTCTCCCTCGACACGGTGCCCGGTCGGCCGACGACGGTGCCCGTCGCCGCGCGGCTCGACGTAGCCGCGGCGACGCTCTACCTCACCGACCCGGACGACGTTGGCCGCGTCGACAGCGGCGGCCGTGCCGTCGCCAGCGCGTTCTCGGCGGACCACAGAGCGATGTCGCAGGCGTGGCTCGCCGCGATCGCCTCTGCCCGGGAAGGCCGCGCGGCGGTACGGCTCCGGCTCGCCGCCGAGACTGCGGCAGACGAAGCCGCCAAGTCCCAGGCCGCGATCAGCGCGAAACTCGACGAGCTCAGAGGACAGGTTAAGGACCGGAAAGCCAAAGCAGCGACCGGGACAGGGGCCAAGGGCCGGGCGACAACCCTCGCGAAGGACCTGCCGCCGCCCCCGCCCGGTCGCAAGCCTGCGCTGTCCCCCACGCCGCGCGTTCTCGTCGACCCGTCGACGCTCGTCGTCGTCGATCCCCAAGGCGTCATCGTTTCCGGGACCGGCGCTCCGCCCGCCCGACCCGGCGCGACGGAAAAGCCTCGCGGTCCGCTGCCCGCGCCGCGGCCCGGCGGCGCCGTGCCGAGCGCGCGAAAGTCGCGACGCGACTACACCGACCTGGAGAAGGAGACGGTCGGGCTCGAGTTGGTCCGTCGTGTCCTGGGCGGCAGCGCGAAAGAGATCGTCGATCTGCGTGCGCAGCACGGCGTCGGCGCGGACGCCGTCGACGAGCTCCGTCAGTTCTACGAGCTCAAGGTGGCCGCGGGCACCGAGCCTGACGAGATCGTGCTGGAGGACGCACAAATCCGACGCGCCTTGTCGGCGAAGGACTTCTTCCTTGTCATCGTCTCCGGCGTCGAAGGCGCAGCGGCAACCCCGCGCGTCCGCGTCGTCGTCAACCCCGTGGGGCAGCTCCGAATGTCCAAACGCAGCCAGGTCCGGTTCGGCGGAATCCGGCAGTCGCTCAGCCTGGTTTACGACCTGCGTCCCGCCGCGGACGCCGGGCCGGACGACGCCGCGCCGACCGCCGGCTGAGCGACATCCGCCCGCGACAGCTCAGAGCGGCTCGACGTGCGCGTGCGGATACTGAGGCGGGGTCTCGCCAGAGCGCGGCCGCGCCCACCAGGCCCACGACGAACGCCGGCCGCAGTCCGGCGGAGCGCCGCTACCGTCGAAGGGTTCGCGCTGGCTTGGGGCCTACTCCGTGAAGCTGAGTTGACCTGCAGCAGCGCGCGACAGTGTCAGCGTCGCGCCGTGCAGGGTGAGGTCGAGCGACAGGCCACTCTCGAGCACAGCCTGCACTCCAGCGTGATCACGGGCCGCGACCACGCCGACAACGTCGGCCAGCTCGTCGAGAACGACGAGCTGGTCCTTATCGTCCGACTCGACGATCGACACCGCCACAGGGTCAGCAGACACATCACCGCCGACCTGCACGCTGGCCTTGGCGCTGCCGGTCGCCATCAGCTCCCCGAGCTTGTGCCGGTCGTTCCCCTGGACGTACGCGAGAAGGTCCAGCACGTCGGTAGGCGACGCGTTCAACCTCTCGCGCCACCCACGGATGTGCAGTCCGGCGAGGAAGTCACGCAGACCCGCGGCGTCCAGTCCCGCCTCCCGTGCGATCCGCCCAGGTCCCGCGCCAGTGCGCGGCTCTTGACGTCCCGCACTAGCAGCTCGATCGCGAGCGGGGTGTCCACGCCGTATCGCAGATGCGCTGCCGTGCTCGGGTACAGCTGCATCGGGCTTAGGCGCGAGAGCAGGATGTCGTTCGCATGGCTGACGACGAGCCCCACGGTCCACGACAAGTAGTGCTGAACGCCCTCGCTGATGCCGTCGACCGTCTGCTCGAGCCGGAACGCGGGGTCCGGCACGGCCCCCAGGTGCGCATCGGCCAGGTCCGTGAAGTCCCGGCCGGCGACCCAGTCGCGGACCAGAACCGCAGCGGGCACATTCAACGAGGCCCCCCTGGGGGACACCTTGAAGCGCCAGTGCTTTTGCGCCTCGGGCACGGCCAGAAGCCTCGAGTACACGTCCAGCTCGGTCAGCACGTCCAGCGTCGCATCCAAGGACAGCTCCCCGATGCTGCCGAGCTGCTGCACCCGGTCAGCGACGTCCTTCGCGATCGTCTCCAAGACTGCCGCCGTGCCGAGGCTCGTCCCAGCCTGCGCCCACCGACGTCGTGACGCTGGGGCCGTCCGCGCGTACCGGTCCGCGACGACCTCCGCCAGGGCGAGCCACCGTGCCTTGAGGTCCTCACTGAGCTGCGTGAACGCGAACAGGCGCGTAACGACGTCACGCCAGTTGCCTGTTGCGGCCAGGTTCGGCACGAGCTCGAGGGCGTGCATGACGAACCAGACGTAGTTGACGAAGCCACCGGTCTGGCCGTCGTGCGGGAGCTGCAAGATCGCATCCTGAGTCTGCGCGACGAGGGCCTCTGCCTCGGCGAGTGCAGCCATGGCGGCCTCGTCGGCTAGCGTCGAGCGGACCTCCAGGTCACTCGCAGCGGGGGTCAGCCGGTCGAAGTCGCTGTCCTGCAGAGTCTTGGGTAGCGACAGGACGATCCAGCCCTCGGACTCCTTGCCGGCGCGGCCCGCGCGACCGACAGCGTTGAGCAGCTGAGCGGGCGTCATACGCTGACCCGGGTCTTGCCCGTCGTACGACGTCGTGGCGATCACGACCGTCCGCACCGGCAGATTGACACCGTCGGTCAGGGTGCTAGTGGCGACGACGGCTCGGAGCCTCTCGTCACGGATGGCGTCCTCGACGGCTTCCTGCACCTCGACGGGCAGGCCCGCGTGGTGGTAGCCGATGCCCTTGCGGACGCAGGCCACCAGCGGGTGGTCGGACCCGAGCCGGGCGGCGAGCGCGTCGGCGAGCCCCTGCGCCCGGGGCTCGTCGTCGAGCATCTCCGCCATGACCTTGGCAGCGTCACGCGCCTGTGCACGTTGCGTGACGACCATCAGCAAGCTCCCTGCCCGCAGCAGCCATGTCGCGGTCCGAGCGGTCGTGACGTACGCCGGCGTCGTGTTGCCCTTGCCGGTCACGCGCTCGTTCCCTCTCAAGACGAGCTGACCGATCGGGGAGTCGTCGGTGGTGACGAGCTCCTTCTGCGTAGCGCTCGTCGGGCGCACCGAGAGCTTCGCGCGAAGGTCGTACCGCGTCTTGGGAACTGCGCTGCCGCGCACGGGCACCGTTGTTTGACTCGGCAGAATCTTCTCGGTCGTCATCAGCACGTGCAGCCGCCTGGGGGCCCGCCACTCATCGGTGAATAGCACGTTGCCCTGGCCGCGGCTCGCCCATGTCGCGAGCGAGGCAGCGTTCCCGATCACGCCAGAGAGCAGCATGAGCCGGGCGCCGCTCGCCTCGAGAACGGACAGCAGACCGTCCATCAGCAGGCCCCGTCCGCCTGACTGGGCGATGAGGTGCGCCTCGTCGATGATGAACAGGCTGAAGCGGTCAAGCACCTCCTGCGGCGACTGACGTAGTGCATTCATCAGCCGCTCGGGTGTCATTACCTCCACCTGCGGAAGCGATGCGCCGTCACGGTCGCCGTTGCTCTCCTCACTGAGGAGGTCCTGGTTGCCGAAGCCGTCCGGGAGATCGGCGCCAAGACGCCGGTCGAGGTAGCGCAGGCGAGACCGGAGGGCTTGGCGCATCTCCCTGCCGAGACTGCGCAGCGGCGTGACGTAGCAGACGTCGCCGGTGTCCTGCGCGGTGTGTGCGCAGATGATCAGCTGGGCTAGCAGCGTCTTACCCGCGCTGGTCGGCACGGACACGAGCAGACGGGACGTGTCCGGGTGGAGCGGCCCGTTCGCCGGGGCGGCGATGAGCTTGCGCTGCGGTGGCCAGAGCGTCAGGACCGGGTTCCGGTCCAGGGTGAAAGCCTGCTTGACCGCGGCGGGGAGACTCGGGGGCAGGACGGCCCAGACGCTGTTCTCGCCGAGCCCGTCGGCGAGAGCCAGCAGGTGCGCCGCGACCCAGCGGGTGTCGAGGTCGCTGAGGCCAACCACCTCACGTACGACGAGCTCGAGGTGACCACGCGCGGCGTCCAGGACCTCGACGTCGCCTTCGCGCAGGTACGTGACGAGGTCGGCGACGCCGCGCAGCAACCGCTGCGTCGGCCCGAACATGGTTCCGTCGAGGCTCCCGAGCTGTGTGCCGCGGGTGAGCGCACGAGCGGCGGAGCCCCAGGCCCGCAGCCGCTGGCTGAGGATGGCGACCTCCATGCCGAGGAACAAGATCCCGGCGTGTAGGGCGACGTCGCCACCGTTCGTAAAGGCCGGGATCGGGGTGTCGTCGTCACGAAGGTGCCGACGGATCGCGGCGGCGTTCGGGCTCTGGTCTGCGCGGTGGTACCCGACCTGGGCCGCGAACGCGGTGTTCAACCGGGCGGTCCCGACCTCAGCGGGGTCGGACAGGAGTAGGTCGAGGACGTGCGAGCTGACCGCGAAGGCGCGGCGGCGCTGCTCGAGCGGGTACCGGGAGTCCTCGGCAGTGGAGGCGATGCCATGCAGGTACCAGGCTGACTGTCGCAACCGCGACAGGTCGGTGCGGAAGCCGGTGGCCGTGAGGCCCCGGACCAGCTCGATCTCGAGGTCGGCGATGAGGCTGGTGAGCTCGGGAACGGTGGGGAGCTCGCTGAGTTGCACGTCCCCGAAGGCGGCGCGGAGGTGCTCAGCGTTCAAAGCGCGGTCCACGCGTACCTCCTGACCGTGTCAGCCACCTCGGCGAAGGAGGCGATGCTGGTGGCGAGCCCGCGGAGTTGGCCCGGTCGCCTGAGCAGCGGCAGCTTGTCCGGCATCTTCGCAAACGGCTTCGCCGGGAGCTGCTGATGCGTCGCGAGGGTGACGCCGGCGCCGACGATCTCGTCCCCCTGCGCCCACGCCTCGGGAAGGTTGGCGATGAACGTGCGCAGCTCGTCCGCGGCGTCGTTCGTGGGTGCGCTGAACGTGCCGACGATCTTCGCGACGTACCGCTGGCCGTCTCTCGCCAGCTGGTTGTATGCCTCGATCAGGCTCGTGGAGACGGTCTTGGTCGTGGCGGTGTTCTTCTTGCTCTCCCACAGGCGGAAGCGCAGCTCGTCCGCCGCGGTCTCATACACGGAGTAACTGTCGCCGCCGCTGTCGGTCACATCACCCTTAGGGTCGGGCTGCAGGCGTACCGCCGGGCGGTCCTTGGTCAGCAGGTGCCAGAGCCACTCACCGACGTGTCCCTCGAGGTGGTCGGTACTCTTCGGGCCGTTCTCGGGCAGCCCGAAAACCGGCTCGACGAAACCCGCGACGACATCGCGCTTGGTCTGTGGGGTGATGGTGGTGCCGGCGAGCGTGTGCTGCCGCCACGTCTGGTACACGGAGACGGCGACGCCGCACCGGGCCTGCATGATCGTGTCGATGAGCAGCCAGGCCAGGGCAGCGACCTCGTTCTGGGAGAGGTCGGCCGCGACGTGCGCTGTCCACTCGCATTTGCTCGCGGCCGGGGTGCCATCGTGCACGTCGACCGGGACGTAGTCGGCGATCGTCAGGCGGCCGTTGACGCGCGTGAAGGCCTCGGCCTCACTCGCGGTCGGTCCCGGCAGAGCTGTGCCCACCGACCCGGTAGTCATGGCCGGTGCGGCGACCGAGGTCGGGTCCGTGTCTGTCACCGCGAGTCACCGTGGGCTCGGCGCGACGCACTGCGCAGCGAAACAGCCCGCACCGGCGAACGTCGTTCGGTGCTGGTAGGCGTGGCGGTCACGGGCGTACTCCGGCTTCCTGGTGGGTATCGGCGTCGACATTCGAGGAGATTGCGACACGCGGATGCGGATCGTACTTCAGTTTCGCGCGCGACGGTGCGAGTTGGGCTACCGTGTCCGCATGAACGTGGATTGGGGTTTGGACGCCTTCGAGAAGTCGGCCCAGAAGGTAGCCCTGCTGCCGACGGTGTGGAGAATCGCCGGGCAGACTCGCAGGCGCAACGCCGACCGGTTCGAGTCCAAGTTGGGCGACGACGCAATGGCTTCTGGCTTCACGACGTTCCGCAACGTCGCCAACCTCCTGGACGAGGCGCTCGCCAGCATCAAGGGCCTGACTGTGTGGAGGCCGAACAACAGCCTCGAGATCCGCCTGGCGCACTGGTGCATCGGCGTGTACGCCGCGCAGGCGTGTGATCCGACCGCGATCAGGTGGACGGGAAGCATCCGCAAGCTCGACCTAGCCGAGGCGAACAGTGCTGTCGCCGGCGAGGGTCACTCGCAGCCGTCCTTCGATGACGCGCTCGCCGAGGCGGGCATGAGCGACGCCGGTAACGTGCTCAAGCCCCGGAACGTCGTCATTGCTCACTGGGCCGACGCCGACGGCCGGAACCTGCGGATGTGGTACGGCTTTCCCAGGGACAACACGCGCGGCGGCGAGCCGTGGCTGGAGTTCCGTGAGTACCTGCCAGGCGCGGGAGCTGTCCATCGCGGCGATGCGCCGCCGACGGCGCCGACAGCGCCGACGTTCCGCGACCAGCAGCCTGCCGTGTTCGAGATCAAGTTGCGCCCCAAGCGCGAGCCCGATGCCGTCCCCGGCGCGCCATCCGGTGGAGCGTCGGGCGCATGACGGGGCCGGGTGACCGGCCGAGCCCGCTGCGAAGCGTCGATGGTGGACGTAACGTTGAAGGCGCCGCCCACTCGGCGCGCCTGGAGTCGGTCCGACTGACTTTCGCGCCCGAGCGGCTACGGCTCGCGCGGCTGCTGGCACGCAAGCGGAAGAACGAGGTCGCCGTAGAGGTCGACGTCACACCGACGGCCGTCGGCCAGTGGGAGTCCGGCGCGACTGCCCCGTCCGCAGAGACCCTTTTCAAGCTCAGCCTGACGCTGGGTGTGCCCGTAGAATTCTTCGCCCGCCACCGTCGCCAGGCGGTGCACGACCCGGCGGCCGCGCACTTCCGGAGCCTGCGCGCGACGAGCCAGGCAGAGCGCAGTCAGGCGCTGGCGTTCGGTGAGCTCGTCTGGGCGGTCGCCGACAGTGTGAGCCGCTGGGTCGAGCTGCCGGACCTCGACGTGCCCGACATCCCGATCTCGGCCGACGCCAGCGACGCCGAGGTGGAGGCGGCCGCCACCGCGACCCGAGCAGCGCTGGGGCTCGGCGACGCGCCTGTCGGGCATGTCGTGCGCCTCATCGAGAGCCGCGGTGTCATCGCAGCTGTCGCCAGCAGCCGGCTCGCCGAGAGGGTCGACGCGTTCAGTCACTGGTACTCGAGCCGGCCCGTGATCGTGCTGTCATCGGCGAAGAACGACGCTGCCCGCTCACGCTTTGACGCGGCCCACGAGCTCGGCCACTTGGTGATGCACCACGACCGCGAGCCTGGCAGCAGGATCGTCGAACGTCAGGCTCACTTGTTCGCCTCGTGCTTCCTCGCACCGCCCGAGCAGTTAGTGGAGCTCCTCCCGCGGCGCGCGGACTGGGGCGAGCTCGCAGAGTTGAAGCTCCGGTACGGCGTCAGTCTCAAAGGCCTTGCGTACACGGCGTCGCGGCTGGGCGTCTGGGGCGAGAGCACGATGCGCACCGCGATGGTGCACTACAACCGGAACAACTGGAACGCGGGCGAGCCCGCGTCCCTTGGCGAGGCAGAACGCCCAAGCATGCTCGGGCGCTGCGCGGCGTTGCTCGACGAGCACGGCATCACGCTCGAAGAGATCGCTGGCGAGGCAGGGCTTCCGCCCGAGATCGTCGGCGAGGTGCTCGCTTGCGCGAGCGACGCGCCCCGGCTTCGCCTGAATTAATAGACGTGTCATGAGCGGAACACGCCGAGGTGCGCCTACTGCCGACGGCGAGCGGATGGTCGGGACGGACGGGCCGGTTGCGTCGCTAGGGTGCGTATGTGCAGCGAGTCCTCGACGTCGACCTCGACTTCTTCGTCGAGCCACCCGTGCACTGGCCGCAGTGGGACGACCGGTGCCCGGAGGAGGGCCGCCACGTTTTGCGCCTGGAGGAAGCGCTTGCGTTCATGCGGACCCGGTGTCTGCTGAACGGCCCCCTTCCCGGCGGAGTCGCCGAGGCGCACGACGAGGTGTTCTGGCTCTGGAGAGACGCCATCGGCAGCGGCGCACTCGAGCCGCCGTTCCACGTCACGCACCTCGATGCCCACGCTGACCTTGGCCTCGGGGACAGCGGTTGGGTGTACCTGATGACCGACCTTCTGCGCCGCGACGTCGCTGACCGCGCGGAGCCGAGAACCGGCCATGGTGCGCTCAACGAAGGAAACTTCCTGCTCTACGCCCTCGCATGCCGGTGGCTCGACAGCCTTGAGTACGTCTACGGTCCCGGCGGCGGCGGTGACGAACTGGTCTATGCGCTGCGCGACTTCGACCGGGAGGCGGATGAGGTCCAACTCAAAGCCATTTCGAGCGAAGCCGCGAAGCGTCCCCTCGACTTTCGCGGATGGGATGTCCTGCACCTGGAACCTGGCGTGCCGTACCGCCGCCACGAAGCCGACAAGTACCAGGCAGGCACCGGCTTCGACCTCATCTTCCTGACCCGGTCGCCGCTGTACACGCCCGCGTCGGCCGACGCGCTCTTCGACGCGATCCGCACCGAGTTCATCACCTGCTGAGGCCGTATCGGATCACGGGTTTCTCTTGTTCCCGCGGTTCGAGGCGACCGAAGACGGCGCTGCGCGAGCGTGTACCGGCGGCTTCCCTATGCCCAAGGCTGTCTGTGGCGATCCGCCCATCGGTATGACCGGGCGAGGCTGACCGCGCTGACGGCCCGTGTCCCGCTATGACGAGCTTTGCGGCTCACGCTGTCTCACCCCGCAGTTTCGCCACTAGGTGTAGCGCCCAGGAACGTTGGTTAAGCGAGTGATCGGCGGGACGTTGCCGATCGCTGAGTGGCGCCGGTGGTGGTTGTACTCGTGCAGCCATCCTGGCAGGGCCGCTCGGCGGGCCCGTTCGCTGTTGTAGAAACGCCGGAACGCCCAGCGGTCGGCGAGGGTGCGGTGGAACCGTTCGATCTTGCCGTTGGTTTGCGGCCGGTAGGGGCGGGTCTTCTTGACCTTGATGCCGAGCTCGGCGCACGCCTGGTGCCAGCGGCGGCTCTTGTAGGCGCTGCCGTTGTCGGACAGGACGCGTTCGACGGTGACGTCGCGGGCGTTGAACCAGGCGACGGCTCGGCGCAGCACCGCCACGGCGGTGACGGCCGTCTCGTCGTCGTGGATCTCGGCGTAGGCGACGCGGCTGTGGTCGTCGAGGACGGTGTGGACGAACGCGGTGCCCATCTTCGGGTTCCGGTGCGCGTTCCGCGGCTTGCCCGGTGTCGCGGCGCGGTTGCGGTCGCCGGCGCGGCGGCCGAGGTAGCGCCAGCCGCCGCCGTCGGGGATGTTGCCGAGCTTCTTCACGTCGACGTGCAGCAACGCCCCGGCCCGGTCGTGCTCGTAGCGGCGGACCGGCTCCCCGGTGCGCACATCGACGTGGGACAGCCGGTGCAGTCGGCAGCGGGTCAGCACCGCCTGCACCGTCGACGCGGGCACGTCGAGACGCCACCCGATCTCCGCGGCCGAGAGCCGCTGCGTCCACCGCAGGTGCACGATCTTGCGCTTCAACCGTTCCGGCGTGCGGTTCGGGCTGGTGTGCGGCCGCGACGACCGGTCCACCATCCCCGCCTCGCCCATCGCCGCGTAACGGTCGGCCCACCGAGCCGCGGTCGGCCACGACACCCGGAAGAACCTGGCGGCACTGGCCACGGACCACCTCTCATCAACGACCAGCCGGGCGAGCCGAAGACGGGCACGTGGGGTCAGGGCGGCGTTAGCGTGAGACACGAAGACCTCCTGTTCGCGGAGCGGTTCCTAGACAGCTCCACTCCACGACAGGAGGTCTTCGCCTTCAAGATCACTCAGATCGTGTCGTCACACGACCTCAACCAACGTCCCTGGTGAGTACA
>DASTMB010000015.1 GCA_035714365.1 Mycobacteriales bacterium
CGCCCGCCAAGGCCGCCACCGGCAACCAGGTCGTCGTGATCCCGGACCGCCCGAAGTTCCACGTCGAGACCTGCCGGTTCGTCCGCGACGTCCCGGGCACGCTCACGGTGACCAAGGCGACGGCCAAGCGCCAGGGTTACACGCCCTGCGGGGTGTGCAAGCCGTAGCACCAGCCACACGAAAGCCGGAGCCCTCCTCGTGCGCACGAGGAGGGCTCCGGCTTTTCCGGGGGCCGCGGCCCCGGGGAAGGCCGCGGTGTACCGCGAGCGGGGTACTCGCGGGGTCTCAGACCGCCAGCCGGCGGAACGGGTCGCGCGGCGGCGGCGCCGGCATCGTGATGCACGAGCCGCCCATCGGGATGCCGCAGAGGCCGAGCACGGCCTGGAGCACGGTGGTCGTCGTCTCGCCGGCCGCCACGCCGGAGGCGGTCACCATCGCCCGGTAGATCGTCGCGTAGTGGCGGACCGGGGTGTCGTAGCTCCAGTCCACCGAGCCGAGGTGCACGGCGTTGCCGGGGGCGCCGCCGGGGCCGTCGAACGCCGCGCTCCACACCTGGATCCCGGCCGGGCCGGACGCGAACCGGCCGCCGGAGCGCACGTCGCAGCGCGACGCCGCCTCCAGCAACGCCCGCGTCTCGCGCTCGGCGAGCACGAGCGCCGGGCGCACGTGGCTGGACAGCGCCGGGACCGCGACCGCGTTCGGCGCGAGCGTCAGCCGGGGAGCGCCGACCGGGAGGGTGATGACCGACATGGGTTCTCCGTCAGGGGGAGCCGTGGCGTGGCGTACGGAGGATTGATCGGCATCCCGGGAGGACGGTCTTTACTCGGCCGGACGGGTGAATCAGCGGCCCGCCTCCCGGAGCCACCAGGTGAGGCCCAGGTCGTCGTCGCGGTACGGCTTCATGTCGGTCGGCGGCCCCGACCGCACGAACGTCACCGCCAGCACCTCGTCGGCCACCGTCGCGGCGTGCTCCTCCAGGGCGGCGGCCGTCTCGCCGTCGGCCTGCCACCACAGCTCGATCCGGTCGCTCACGTCGAGGCCGTCGGCCTTGCGCGACTCCTGCAACGCCCGCACCGCGTCGCGCGCGAGCCCGGCCCGGCGCAGCTCGTCGGTGATGGCGAGGTCGAGCGCGACCGTCGCGCCGCCCTCGCTCTGCACCGCCCAGCCCTGTAGCGGCGTCTCGGTCACGATCACGTGGTCGCCGGAGAGCTCGACGTCGCCGAGCCCCTCCACCGCCAGCGTCGTCGTCCCGCCGCCCGCCGTCTCGCGCGCGACGAGCGCATGGTCCGCGTCCGCGAGCGCCGCCGCGACGAGCGGCGTCTGCTTGCCGAACCGCTGGCCGAGCGCGCGGAAGTTCGGCTTCACCGACACCTCGCGCACGCCGCCGCCCTCGTCCAGCGTCCCGACGGAACGCACGTTGAGCTCCTCGGCGAGCTCCGCGCGTAGCTCCTCGCCGACGTCGTAGCCGTCCTGGTTGACGAGCGCCCGGGCGAGCGGCTGGCGGGTCTTCACGCCGCTCTCCGCGCGGGTGGCGCGGCCCAGCTCGACCAGCCGCCGCACCAGCGCCATCCGCCGGCCCAGGTCCTCGTCCACCGCGCCCGCGTCGGCGACCGGCCAGGACGCGAGGTGCACCGACTCCTCCGCGCCGTCCAGCCGGTCCCAGACCTCCTCGGCCAGGAACGGCACGAACGGCGCCAGCAGCCGGGTCAGCGTCAGCAGCGTCTCGTGCAGCGTCGCGAGCGCCGCCGGGTCGCCCTTCCAGAACCGCCGCCGCCCGCGGCGCACGTACCAGTTCGACAGGTCGTCGACGAACTGCGTGAGCCGCCGCCCGGCGCGCGTCGTGTCGAACGCCTCCAGGGCCGCCGTCACCTCGGTCACGGTGGCGTTCAGCTCCGACCGCAGCCACCGGTCCATCGCTGTCGGCTCGCCGGCGTCGCCGCCCGGCTCCCACCCGGCCGTCGACGCGTAGAGCGTGAAGAACGACACGGTGTTCCAGTAGGTGAGCAGGACCTTGCGCACGACCTCCTCGATCGCGGCGTCGCCGACGCGGCGGTTGGCCCACGGATTGCCGACGCAGAGCAGCAGCCAGCGCACCGGGTCGGCGCCGTAGCGCTCGAACACCTCGAACGGCTCGAGGATGTTGCCGAGGTGCTTGCTCATCTTCCGGCCGTCCCCGTCGACGATGTGCCCGAGGCAGAGCACGGTCTCGTACGACGACCGGTCGAATACCAGCGTCCCGATCGCCATCAGCGTGTAGAACCAGCCGCGGGTCTGGTCGATCGCCTCGGCGATGAACTGCGCCGGGTACCGCTGCTCGAACGTCGCGCCGTTGACGTGCGGCGCCCCCCACTGCGCGAACGGCATCGACCCCGCGTCGTACCAGCAGTCGATGACCTCGGGCACCCGCCGCGCCTCGGCGCCGCACTCGCGGCACGGCACGGCGACCTCGTCGACGAACGGCCGGTGCGGGTCCAGCTCCGACAGGTCGCGGCCGGCCAGCTCGCCGAGCTCGCGGCGCGACCCGACGCAGGTGAGGTGCCCCTCGGCGCAGCGCCACACCGGCAGCGGCGTGCCCCAGTAGCGGGAGCGGGACAGCGACCAGTCGATGTTGTTGACCAGCCAGTCGCCGTACCGGCCGTCCCGGATCGACTCCGGGTGCCAGTCGGTGCGCGCGTTCTCGGACAGCAGCCGGTCCTTCACGGCCGTGGTCCGGATGTACCAGGACGGCGTGGCGTACTGGATGAGCGGGGTGTCGCAGCGCCAGCAGTGGGGGTAGCTGTGCTCGTAGGTCTCGGCGCGCCACAGCAGGCCGCGGCGTTCCAGGTCGGCGGTCAGGTCGGCGTCGACCTCCTTGAAGAACCGCCCGCCGACGACCGGCACCGACGCCTCGAACTCGCCCTTCGCGGTGATCGGGTTGACGACCGGCAGGCCGTACGCGCGCCCGACCGCGAGGTCCTCCGCGCCGAACGCCGGCGCCGTGTGCACCAGCCCCGTCCCGTCCTCGGTCGTGACGTAGGTCGCCAGCGCGACGTAGTGCGCGTCCGGGATCTCCACCAGGTCGAACGGCCGCACGTAGCGCAGCCGCTCCAGGTCGCGGCCCGGGAAGCGGTCCAGCACCTCCGCGCCCGCGCCCAGCGCCCGCTCGACCAGCGCCTCCGCGACGACGAGGCGCTCGTCGCCGACCCGCGCCGTGACGTAGGTGACGTCCGGGTGGACGGCGACGGCGGTGTTCGACACGAGCGTCCACGGCGTCGTCGTCCAGACCAGCAGCGTCCGGTCGTCGTCCACCAGCGGGAAGCGCACGTAGACGCTCGGGTCGGCGACGACCGCGTACCCCTGGGCGACCTCGTGGTCGGACAGCGTCGTGCCGCAGCGCGGGCAGTACGGCGCCACCCGGTGGTCCTCGACCAGCAGCCCCTTGTCGAAGATCCGCTGCAACGACCACCACACGGCGTCGATGTACTCGGCGTCCATCGTGCGGTAGGCGTTGACCTGGTCGACCCAGTACCCCATCCGCCGCGACAGCTCCTGGTGCTCGTGCACGTGGCGCAGCACCGACTCGCGGCAGCGGGCGTTGAACTCCTCGATGCCGTAACGCTCGATCTCCTGCTTGCCGGAGAAGCCGAGCTCCTTCTCCACGGCCAGCTCGACCGGCAGCCCGTGGCAGTCCCAGCCGGCCCGGCGGGGGACGTGGTGGCCGGTCATCGTGCGGTACCGGCAGAACACGTCCTTGAACACCCGCGGCACCGCGTGGTGCACGCCCGGCTTGCCGTTGGCGGTCGGCGGCCCGTCGTAGAACGTCCACAGCGGGCCGTCCTTGGTCTGCGCCAGCGACCGGCCGAACACGTCCGCGGCCTCCCAGCGCTCCAGCACGCGGCGTTCGAGCGCGGGCAGGTCGAGCTGGGCGGGGGCGGGCTGGAACGTCATGGCGGTACCTCTCCGTCGCGTCGGCCGGAGGGACCCTTGCGGGCGGTACCACCCTCCTTGCCGCGCCCGGGGGCGCGACCGCTCTTGCCGTGCCGTTCGCGGGGTCTACTGGGCCGCCTCGGGAGGCGCCGTTCTTCCCGCCGCTCGGGGGTGATCTTCGCGCCGCGCTCGCCCCCGGGCTCGCACCGTCCCCGGGTCGCTCCTGGCTGCGTCCGGCGGTACTCGTCCCCGTCGTCGCGCTTGCGAGGATATAGGCCGTGACGCGCGCCGTGCTGTGGGATTTCGACGGCACCCTCGCCACCCGCCCCGGCGGCTGGTCGCGGTGCCTGGTGGAGGCGCTCGCCGGCGTCGGTGGCGCCTGCGCGGCCGAGGCGGTGCGGCCGGGGCTGCGCGACGGCTTCCCGTGGCACACGCCCGATGTCGGGCACCGCCACGACGCGGACGGCTGGTGGGCGGCGCTCGCGCCGCTGCTGGCGCGCGCCTATGCCGGGGCGGGCGTCCCACGCGAGGCCGCCGGCGCCGCGGTGGCGGCGTTCCGCGCCGTCTACACCGACCCGGCCGCCTGGACCGTCTACGCCGACGTGGCGCCCGCCCTGGCGCTGCTGGGGGAGTACCGGCACGTGATCGTCAGCAACCACGTGCCCGAGCTGCCGGCGCTCGTGGCGGCGCTGCGGCTGCCGGTCGACGCGGTCGTCACCTCCGCGGCCGTCGGCTGGGAGAAGCCGCACCCGCGCCTGTACGCGGCCGCCCTCGACGCAGCCGGGCACCCGGACGAGGTGTGGATGGTCGGCGACAACCCCGTCGCCGACGTCGCCGGCGCCGAGGCGCTCGGCATCCCCGCGATCCTCGTCCGCACCGCCGGCGAGGCGCAGCGGCGTTGCGAGGGGCTGGTCGAGGCGGCCCGGCTCATCCTCGCCTGAGCGCGGCGGCGCGTTCGGCCAGGGCGTCCGCGTCGCCCGCGACCGCCAGGACCTTGTCGCGGCTCGTCGCGCCGGTCACCAGCGTCACGTCCGCCCGCCGCACGCCCAGCGCCTCGGCCACCGCCCGCAACGCCGCCTCCGTCGCCGCGCCGTCCACCGCGCGGGCGCTCACGCGGACCACGAGCGCCGCGCCGTACGCGCCGCCGACCGCCGTCCGCGGCGACCCCGGCCGCACCCGGATCGCCAGCCGGAACCCCTCGCCCACCCCCGCATCCTCGCGCGGGAATCCCGCCGTACGTCCCGCGCGCCGAATTGATCACGGTCCGGGGGCGGCTTATCCTGCGGCAACTCGTTCGACCGGGTTGTGGATAACTCGGCGCAGCACGCACGAAAACTGTGGACAACCGGGCCTCACCGCCGGGACGGGAGCAGCGATGAGCAGCGGACGCGTCCCCTCGACGTACGCCACCGACGGCCCCGGCCGCGCCGGGAAGGGGCGGCTGTCGAAGATCTTCGGCCGCCGCACCGGTGCCGGTGGCGCCGCGCCGGCGCCGGAGCCGTCCTCGGTGAAGGTACGGCCCGCTCCGGCCCAGGAGGTTCCGACGCCTGCCAAGAAGCCCGCGCCCGCCGCGGCCACGAAGCCCGCGCCGGCCAAGGCCGCCGCCAAGCCCGCCAAGAACGCCGCCCCGGCCGGGAAGCCGGCCAGGACGGTCACGCCCGCCGCCAAGCCCGCGCGGGCCACCAAGCCGGTCGCCACCGCCGCCGCGAAGCCGGCCAAGGCCGCCGCCAAGCCGGCCAAGCCCGCGAAGCCGGTCGTCAAGGCACCCGCGAAGAAGGCCGCGCCGCCGGTCAAGGCCGCCGCGGCGAAGCCCGCGAAGGCCGCCACGGCGCCCGCGAAGGCCCAGGCCAAGGCCGCGAAGGCCCCGGCCAAGGCGCCCGCGAAGCCGGCCAAGGCCGCGAAGCCCGCCCCGGCGAAGCCCGCCGCCAAGCCCGCCAAGGCGGCGACCAAGGCGGCCGCGCCGGCGAAGGCCGCGAAGCCGGCGCCGGCCAAGCCCGCCGCCAAGCCGGCGACGAAGGCCGCCGCCAAGGCACCGGCCAAGCCCGCCGCGAAGGCACCGGCCACGGCGCCCGCCAAGCCCGCCGCGACGGCGCCCGCCAAGGCGGCGGCCACGAAGCCGGCCACGAAGCCGGCCGCTCCCGCGAAGCCCGCCAAGGCGGCGAAGCCGGCCCCCGCCGCGGCGCCCGCCCCGGCCAAGGCGGCCCCCGCCAAGGCCGCCCCGGCGAAGGCCGCCGCGCCCGCCAAGGCCGCCCCCGCCAAGGCGGCGCCGGTGCCCACCCAGCCGGCCGAGAAGTGGTCGAGGTCCGAGCTCAACTCCGTCCGCAAGGAGCTGGAGTCCCAGCGCGACGAGCTGCGCCGCGAGATCGACGAGGCCGAGACGGCGTGGGCGAAGATCCAGGCCGAGGGCGGCGGCGAGGGCGCCGGCGACGACCAGGCCGACGCGGGGACGAAGACGTTCGAACGCGAGCACGAGATGTCGCTGGCCAACAACAGCCGCGACCTGCTCGCCCAGGTCGAGCGCGCCCTCGAACGCGTCGCCAACGGCACCTACGGCGCCTGCGAGTCCTGCGGCAACCCGATCGGCAAGGCGCGGCTCATGGCCCGCCCGGCCGCGACGCTGTGCGTGACGTGCAAGCAGCGCGAGGAACGCCGCTGACGAGCGCCGTCCCGCGCCGCCCGCTCGCGTTCCTCGCGGCGACCGCGACGGCGGTCCTCGCCGCCGACGTCGCCACCAAGGCGTGGGCGGTCGCGCGCCTTCCCGGCCGCGAGGTCGGGCTGCTCGGCGGCCACGTCGTGCTGCACGTGCAGCGCAACCCGGGCGCGGCGTTCAGCCTGGCGGGCGGCGCGACGGTGCTGTTCACGCTGCTCGCCATCGGCGTCGTCGTCGTCATCGTCCGGGCCGCGCGCCGCCTGGCCAGCACCGCCTGGGGCGTGACGCTCGGCCTGCTGCTCGCCGGCGCGACCGGCAACCTGGTCGACCGGATGCTCCGCGACCCGGGGCCGTTCCGCGGGCACGTCGTCGACTTCGTCGACCTCCAGTGGAACGGCCGTTCCGTCTGGCCGGTCTTCAACGTCGCCGACATGGCGATCGTCACCGGCGGCCTGCTGGCGCTGCTGCTGACGTGGCGCGGGATCCCGCTCAAGCCGGGCGATACTGAACCGTGAGCGAACGCCGCACGATGCCCGTCCCCGAGGGCCTGGACGGGCTGCGCGTGGACGCCGCGATCGCCCGGCTGTTCGGGCTGTCCCGCAACGCCGCCGCCGACATCGTGGACGGCGGCGGCGCCACCGTCGACGGCGTCACCCGCAAGGGCTCCGACAAGGTCCGCGGCGGCGCCTGGCTCGAGGTGGAGCTGCCGCCGCCGCCCGCGCCGCCTACCGCCACCCCGCAGGCCGTTCCCGGCCTCGCCGTCGTGCACGAGGACGACGACGTGCTCGTGGTCGACAAGCCGGCCGGCGTCGCCGCGCACCCCAGCCCCGGCTACACCGGCCCCACCGTCGTCGGCGGGCTGCTCGCCGCCGGCCACCGGCTGTCCATCCACGGTCCCGCCGAGCGGCAGGGCATCGTGCACCGCCTCGACGCCGGCACCAGCGGGCTGATGGTGGTGGCCAAGAGCGAGCGCGCCTACAGCGCCCTCAAGGACGACTTCCGCGAACGCCGCGTGGACAAGCGCTACCACGCCCTCGTCCAGGGCCGCCCCGACCCGACGAACGGCACCATCGACGCGCCGATCGACCGGCACCCGACGCACCCGTACCGGTTCGCCGTCGTCGCGGGCGGGCGGGACAGCGTCACGCACTACGAGACGCTGGAGGCGTTCCGCGCGGCCAGCCTGGTCGCGATCCGGCTGGAGACCGGCCGCACGCACCAGATCCGCGTCCACTTCGCGGCGTTGCGCCACCCGTGCGTGGGTGACCTCCAGTACGGCGCCGACCCCACCCTCGCCGCCCGGTTGAACCTCCGGCGGCAGTGGCTGCACGCCGTGCACCTGGCGTTCGACCACCCGGGCGACGGGCGGCGGGTCGCGTTCGACAGCGCGTATGCCGCCGACCTCGACGCGGCGCTCGCGACGTTGCGGGCGGAGGCCTGATGGGCTTCCTGGAGGACCTGGACGCGAAGTACCTGCCCGGGCTGGCCGCGTGGCTGGACCGGCAGGTGCGCCGGCTGCCGACGCCGCCGGAGCCGGAGGGCCCGGCGCCGTTCATCGTGCGGCTGCGCCGGGTCGACGACCGCTGGGCGCGGAAGGGGCCGCTGGCGCTGGTCCGCGACGTGCCGCAGCTCGGTGCCGTCGTCGTCGCCGCGCTCGTCCTCAGCGGCGCCGTCGTCGTCCGCAGCCGCACCCACCCGCCCGCCGAGGGCCGCCCGGGCGCCGAGCAGACGGCCGGCCCCGCGCAGCCGGACAGCACCCACCTCGGCCCGCAGCTCGGCGACAGCGTCACGCAGTACCTGCGCGCCGCCCGCGACCGGCTCGCGACGTACGCGCCCGGGCAGCCGGACGGCGTGGCCGTCGCGGTGATCAGCTTCACCGGCTACCGCACGCCGCAGCAGGTCCGCGACCTGCTCGGCCCGGTCCAGGTCAAGGTCATCTACTACCGCGCCGCGCCGATGCCGCTCAACGTCGTCACGCTGCACGACGACCCCGTCCAGGACCTGCTCAAGGACAGCCGGAAGGCGTTCGCGCGCGCCGCCGCCGAGCCCGAGGCCCGCGCCCGGGAGCTGGACCAGATCAACCCGACCATCCCCGGCAACACGCCCGAGGAGGCGCGGCAGAAGGCCGACCAGGAGAAGGACGCCAAGAACTTCCACCGCGAGGCCGCCCTGCTCCGCGGCACCTGCGCCTGCATCTACGGCGTCGTCGTCCGCACCCGGCTCCGCCTGCTCCTCGACCTCGTCGGCCGCCCGGAGATCCGTTCCATCGACCCCAGCCGCCCGGGCGCCGACCTGGACGACCTGACGTATCAGGCGCTGCTCCCCGAGGAGAAGGTCACCGTCACCGGCGGCAACCAGGCCGGCTGACGCCCGGCCCGCCGCCGGAGCGCGGCGCGGGCGCGCCGCCGGCCGCCCTCCTTCGGCGGGTCGCCCCCTCCCGTCCCGACCCCCGTGTTACAAACACACCAGCCCGACCAGCACCCCCAACGGCCGCCTTCCCCCGCGCCGCCCGCCGCGTCGCCGCTCCCGCGGCGCCGCCTGGTCGCCCGCGCGCGAGAGGAGGCAGGAGCAACCCCCGTGGCCGACTCGTTCGTGCACCTGCACGTCCACACCGAGTACTCGATGCTCGACGGCGCCGCGCGGGTGAAGGACCTGTTCGCCGAGGCGGAGCGGATGGGGATGCCGGCGCTGGCCTGCACCGACCACGGCAACCTCTACGGCGCGTTCGACTTCTACAACACCGCGAAGTCGTTCGGCGTGAAGCCGATCGTCGGCATCGAGGCGTACCTCGCGCCCGGGCACCGGACGGACAAGACCACGGTCGCGCTCGGCGGCGGCGGCAAGGGCGAGCCGGACGCCAAGGGCGACAAGTACACGCACATGACGATCCTGGCCACGAGCGACGAGGGCTATCGCAACCTCGTCAGCCTGGCGAGCCTCGCCAGCCTCGAGGGCTACTACTACAAGCCGCGGATGGACCGCGAGATCCTCGCCCGCTACTCCGGCGGTCTCGTCGCGACGAGCGGCTGCCCGTCGGGCGAGGTCAACCGGCTGCTCCAGCAGGGCCGCTACGACGCCGCGAAGCAGGCGGCGAGCGACTACAACGACATCTTCGGGCGCGGCAACTTCTTCGTCGAGCTGATGGACCACGGCGTCGAGATCGAGAAGCGCACGATGACCGACCTGCTGCGCATCGCGAAGGAGCTCGACCTCCCGCTGCTCGCCACGAACGATCTGCACTACACGCGCGAGGAGGACGCCGTCGCGCAGGAGGTGCTGCTCTGCGTGCAGACCGGCTCGACGCTCGCCGACCCCAACCGGTTCCGCTTCGACGGCTCCGGCTACTACCTCAAGAGCCCGGAGGAGATGCGCCACGTCTGGCGCGACTTCCCGGAGGCCTGCGACAACACCCTCGCCATCGCCGAACGCTGCGACCTCCACCTCGGCACGGACGGCTACAAGCTGCCGCGGTTCGAGGTGCCGGAGGGGGAGACCGAGGAGTCGTGGTTCCGCGTCGAGGTCGAGCGCGGGATGCGCCGCCGCTTCGGCGACGCGCCGCCGGAGGAGGTGCGCCGCCAGGTCGAGTACGAGGCCGGCGTGATCATGCAGATGGGGTTCCCGTCGTACTTCCTCATCGTCGCCGACCTCGTGCGCCACGCCCGCGAGACCGGCATCCGCGTCGGCCCGGGGCGCGGCAGCGCGGCGGGCTGCATGGTGTCGTACTGCCTCGGCATCACCGACCTCGACCCGATGGCGCACGGCCTGGTGTTCGAGCGGTTCCTCAACCCCGAGCGCGTGTCGATGCCCGACATCGACCTGGACTTCGACGAACGCCGACGCGCCGACATGATCCGCTACGCCACCGAGAAGTACGGCGAGGAGCGCGTCGCGCAGATCATCACGTACTCCACGATCAAGGCGAAGGCCGCGATCCGCGACTCGTCGCGGGTGCTGGGCCTGCCGTACGCCGTGGGCGACAAGATCTCCAAGCTGATGCCGCCGCCGATCATGGGCCGCGACATGCCGCTGCGCGACGTGTTCGACGCCAAGTCGGACCGGTACAAGGAGGCGGCGGAGCTGCGGTCGGTCTACGAGACCGACCCCGAGGTGAAGAAGGTCCTGGACACCGCGCGCGGCCTGGAAGGGCTGAAGCGCCAGGCCGGCGTCCACGCGGCCGGCGTCGTCATCAGCCGCGACCCGCTCACCGAGCACATCCCGGTGTGGCGGCGGGAGGCCGACGGCGCGGTCATCACGCAGTTCGACATGGGCGCGGTCGAGAAGCTCGGCCTGCTCAAGATGGACTTCCTCGGCCTGCGCAACCTCACCGTCCTCGACGACTGCCTCGCGCACATCCGCGACAACCGCGGCGAGACGGTGGTGCTGGAGGACCTGCCGCTGGACGACGTCGAGGCGTACCGGCTGCTCGCGCGTGGCGACACGATCGGCGTGTTCCAGCTCGAGGGCGGGCCGATGCGGGCGCTGCTGCGCTCGATGCAGCCGACGACGTTCGAGCACATCTCGGCGGTCCTCGCGCTGTACCGGCCGGGCCCGATGGCCGCCAACGCGCACAACGACTACGCCGACCGCAAGAACGGCCGCAAGCAGATCGTGCCGATCCACCCGGAGCTCGCGGAGTGCCTGGAGGAGATCCTCGGCGAGTCGTACGGCCTGATCGTCTACCAGGAACAGGTCATGGCGATCGCCCAGAAGCTCGCCGGCTACACGCTCGGCCAGGCCGACCTGCTCCGCCGCGCGATGGGCAAGAAGAAGAAGGAGATCATCGACAAGGAGTACGTGCCGTTCAGCGAGGGCATGCGCAAGAACGGCTACTCCGACGCGGCGATCAAGACGCTGTGGGAGATCCTCGTCCCGTTCAGCGACTACGCGTTCAACAAGGCGCACACCGCCGGCTACGGCCTGGTGTCGTACTGGACGGCGTTCCTCAAGGCGCACTACCCGAGCGAGTACCTCGCCGCGCTGCTGACCAGCGTGAAGGACAACCGCGACCAGTCCGCGCTGTACCTGCACGAGTGCCGCCGGATGGGCATCAAGGTGCTGCCGCCGGACGTCAACGAGTCCGACCTGAACTTCACCCCGCGCGGCACCGACATCCGCTTCGGCCTCTCGGCGATCCGCAACGTCGGCGAGAACGTCGTCAACTCCATCGTCGCGACCCGCCGCGCGAAGGGGCGTTACACCGGCTTCCACGACTTCCTGCGCAAGGTCGAGGGCCTCGTCTGCAACAAGCGGGTCGTGGAGTCGCTCATCAAGGCGGGCGCGTTCGACTCGCTCGGCCACACCCGGCGCGGCCTGATGGCCGTGCACGCGGACGCGATCGACGCGTGCATGGAGACCAAGCGCGCCGAGGCGGCGGGGCAGTTCTCGCTGTTCGGCGAGGTCGAGGCGGCGGCCGCCGACGAGGGCGGCGACCCGCTCGGCGCCATCGCGATCCCGCCGCAGGAGTGGGACAAGAAGCTGCTGCTCAACTTCGAGAGGGAGATGCTCTCGCTCTACGTCTCCGACCACCCGCTGCTCGGCGTCGAGCACGTGCTCGCGCAGCACACCGACACGCGCGTCACCGACCTCACCGGCGACGGCGCCGAGGACGGCAAGGTCGTCACCGTCGGCGGCCTGCTGTCGTCGGTGGCGCGGAAGACGACCAAGCGCGGCGACGCGTACGCGCAGGCGGTGCTGGAGGACCTCGAGGGCGCGATCGACGTCTGGTTCTTCCCGAACACCTACCGCGAGTACGGCCTGCTGCTCGCCGAGGACGAGGTCGTCGTCGTCAAGGCGAAGGTCGACAAGCGCGAGGACACGCCCAAGCTCGTCGCGATCGAGGTGAGCCGCCCCGACCTGTCCGCCGCCGGCCCGCGCGGCCCGGTCGTGCTGCGGCTGGACATGGCGCGCTGCACCGAGCCGGTGGTGGAGGAGCTCAAGGGCATCTTGCGCCAGCACCCCGGCATGACCGAGGTCCACCTCGAGCTCCAGCGCGGCGGGAAGACCACCTACACGCTCAAGCTGGACGACGGCCTGCGCGTCACCGCCAACCCGTCGCTCATGGGCGACCTCAAGCAGCTCCTCGGCGCCGGCTGCCTCGGCTGAATGCAGTAATGCGGGTGAGGCTGTCACCATTCTTTTCGTGAAGTACGCAGGAGATGGCCGGGTCGCGGCGTAAGGAAGGCACTTGTTCGGCTGACGTACGAATCGAATCGGGGGATTCACATGAACCGTCGGCACACCGTTGCCGCGCTCGCGCTGCTCGCCGCCACGGCCACCGGCCTCCCGGCGCGCGCCGCCGGGGGCGGCGTCGACGCCGGGGACGACGGCGGCCTCGTCTACGTCACGTACTCCGCCGGCGGCGCCGACCTCACCGGCGCCTGCACCTACGTCCGGTACGCCGCGGGCGTCGGCGGCAGCGGCATCACGTACCAGGTCGTGGGCGCGGGCAGCACCGGCGGCGTCTACCAGGGCATCCCCGTCGTCGCGACCGGCGTCCGCTGCCGGTTCTTGCTCGGCTCCACCATGTACGTGTCCGGGCCGGAGTACCTGCCAGGGGCCGTCGCGGAGACCGACCGTGCGGTGACGAGCACCAACGCCGCGGGCGGCACGGTCTGCGTCACGGTGTACGCCGTGCTGCGGCAGACCCCGCCCGGCGAGGCGGACAACCTGCTCGAGTCGAGCGAGCAGTGCTGACGGCGCGGGCTCGCCTCCTGGCCACAGCGTGCGCGCTGCTGGCCGGCGCGGTCGTGGCGCCGGCCGCGGGCGCGGCGGCGCCGGCGCTCGCCGCGACCACCGTCGTCACCGGGACGATCACCGGGTACGCGGACGTCACGCTCACCCGGCCGCTCGTCGTGGCGGACGCCACACCGAACGTGACCGTGCGCGGCTCCGGGTTCGTCGCGGTGGTGCTCGTCCGCCTCCAGCGCGGCATCGCCCCCCCCGGGCTCGCCGTGAGCACGCTCCCGGGCACGAGCACGTTGCACCACCACTGGATCGGGCACGCGCGCGGGACGTTCGCCGACGACGACCAGCCGACGTTCTTCACGCACCGGCTCCCGGCCGGGCGGTACCGCCTCTACCTCGTCACCCACGGGCCGGTCACGGTGACCTGGCGGCTGCCGCTCGGCGGCGGCCGGGCGACGGTTACGGCGCGCACGCGGACGGCGGACACGCGCGCGGTGACCATCCCGGCCGGCACCCGCGGCGTCGCGGTCGCCCCGGGCTACGCCGCCACGGCCACCACGACGTTCGCGCACCGCGGCGTCACGCTCGCCTGGTCCTGGTACGAGGCGGCCGCCGACGTGGCGGCGGCCACCGGCGGCTGCACGTACCCGGGCGCGCCGTCGACGGACGGGCTCGGGCCGGCGCCCGCCTGCCTCGACCGGGACGCGAGCAAGGGGCCGGTGGGGCCGGCGGTGGACGACCGGCTGGTCGGCCAGGGGACGGCGTTCACGGCGCCGGGGACGTGGACGAGCAAGCAGTACGCGCGGGTGGCCGGCGTGGTGCGCGACGGTGGCGCGTCCGTGCTCCTGCTCGACCTCGGCACCGGCTTCCCCGGCGAGTGACCGGACCCGTGTCACTCCCCGCGAACCGGCGGAACGTCGCTTAGCCTCGGTGGGGTGACCCTCCAGTACCGCCGCCTCGCCGCCGTCCTCGTCGCGGGCGCCCTCGTGGCCGCCTGCTCGCACGGCAAGAAGCCGCAGGCGGTGCCGTCCCCGACCGCGACCCCGACGCCGACGGCCACCCCCACGCCCACCCCGTCGCCGACGCCCACCGGGCCGGTGTCGCCGTTCACCGGGCTGCCGGTCGACCGGCTCCGGCCGGTGGTGGCGGTCAAGATCGACAACGCGCCGCTGGCCCGCCCGCAGCGCGGCCTCGACAACGCGGACATCGTCTACGAGGAGGTCGTCGAGGGGCGGATGACGCGGTTCCTGGCGATCTTCTCGTCCAAGGACGCGCCGGACATCGGGCCGGTGCGCAGCGTGCGGGAGAGCGACTTCCCGCTGCTGCGCGAGTACGGCACCGTGGCCCTCGGCTTCTCCGGCGGCAACCGCGGCGTGCTGGCGATCATGCGGCAGAACCCGGTCATCGACGTCTCGTATGACAGCCACCCGCAGGCGTACACGAAGGCCGGCCGCCGGGTGGACGCGTACAACTTCATCACCTCGTCGCAGCGCCTCCTCGCGCTGGCGCCGAAGACGGCGACCGCGCGCGACATCGGCCTGCGGTTCGGCGCCGCGGCGCCGGTGAAGGGCACGGTGCCGGGGACGTCGCTCGACCTGGTCTGGTCGCGGTTCGCGCGCACGACGTGGCGCTGGGACCCGACGCACGGCGTCTACCTGCGGTCGATGGACGGCCGCCCGGCGATGCTCAAGAACGGCCGCCAGCAGCAGGCGCCGAACGTCCTCGTCCAGTACGTCCACGTCCGCAACTCGCGGTTCACCGACGTGCACGGCACGCCGTCGCCGTACACGACGACGACCGGCACCGGCGCGGCCGTGCTGCTCCGCGACGGCAAGGCCGTCAACGGCACGTGGCGCCGCGACGCGAGCGGCACCCACTTCATCGACCGGGCGACCGGCAAGGACATGGCGCTGCACCCCGGGCCGGTCTGGATCATGCTGGTGCCGCTCGACACCCGGGCGACCATCCGGTAGCGGACGGCAGGATCCCGCCGCCCGTTGGCGCGAATCCGGTGCGGCGCGCCCGTACGATGGACCTCGCGACGAGAGCGGGAGGCACCACGGTGAGCGAGACCGAGCGCGGGACGGCCCGCGTCAAGCGGGGCATGGCGGAGATGCTCAAGGGCGGCGTGATCATGGACGTCGTCACGCCCGAGCAGGCGAAGATCGCGGAGGACGCCGGCGCGGTCGCCGTCATGGCGCTCGAACGCGTCCCCGCCGACATCCGCCGCGACGGCGGCGTCGCCCGCATGAGCGACCCGGACATGATCGACGGCATCATCGCCGCGGTCTCCATCCCGGTCATGGCCAAGGCCCGCATCGGCCACTTCGTCGAGGCGCAGGTGCTCCAGTCCCTCGGCGTCGACTACGTGGACGAGTCCGAGGTGCTCACGCCCGCCGACGAGGCGCACCACATCGACAAGTGGGCGTTCACCGTGCCGTTCGTCTGCGGCGCCACCAACCTCGGCGAGGCGCTGCGCCGGCTCTCCGAGGGCGCCGCGATGATCCGCTCGATGGGCGAGGCCGGCACCGGCAACGTCGTCGAGGCGACCCGCCACATGCGCTCCATCACCGGCGAGATCCGCCGCCTCACCACGCTGGACGAGACCGAGCTGTACGCCGCCGCCAAGGAGCTGCGGGCGCCGTTCGAGCTGGTCAAGGAGGTGGCGTCGCTGGGCCGGCTGCCGGTCGTGCTGTTCACCGCCGGCGGCATCGCCACCCCCGCCGACGCGGCGATGATGATGCAGCTCGGCGCGGACGGCGTGTTCGTCGGCTCCGGTATCTTCAAGTCCGGGGACCCGGCCGCGCGGGCGCGCGCGATCGTCGAGGCGACGACGTTCTACAACGACCCCGACGTCATCGCGAAGGTCTCCCGCGGCCTCGGCGAGCCGATGGTGGGCATCAACGTCTCCACGCTGCCCGAGTCGGAGCGGTACGCGTCGCGCGGGTGGTAGCCCGGCGGGCGCTGGTCGCCGCGCTGCTGCTCGCCGCCGCGTGCGACCGGACGCCGGCGCGGCTGCCCGACCGCACGCCCGCCGAGATCTGGGCCGCCGCCCGCGCGGGCGGCGCCGCGCACGTGACGGTGACGTTCGCCACGACCGCGGCCGGCGCGACGTTCACGAGCACCGCCACCGGCACCGTGGACCTGGCCCGGCACCGCTCGTCGGTGCACGTGGAGCAGGACGGGTACAACGCCGAGGCGGGGCTGTTCCCGACCGACGAGGTGGCGGTGGACGGGCGCACCTACGTGCGCCGTCCCGGCCGGCGCTGGTTCGTGGCGACGGGGTCGGTGGGGATGAAGCCGTACGACGTCGTCGCGCTGCTCGCCGAGGTCCGCGAGCTCACCCGGACCGGCGACGAGGTGGTGCGCGGCCAGCGGGTCGTCCGCTACGCCGGCACGGCGCAGCGGCTCACCGTCGAGGTGTGGGCGCGCCGGGACGGCCGGCCGCTGCGGGTGCGCACCACCGAGGACGGGCCGGGGCGGATCACGCGGACGGTCGAGCTGGAACGCTACGGCGGCGAGCCGGAGGTCGTCGCGCCGCCGGACGCGACGCCGGTGCGGGACGTGACGAAGCTGTTCGAGGCGGCGAGACGGTCGTGACCGCTACGGCGTGAGGATGCACACCGTCTGGTCGACGAGCGTGTGGTTCGGGTCCTGGTCGATGTACCCGGTCGGGTCCTTCTCCTGGACGGTGACGCAGGTCTGCCCGGCGAGCGCGGGAGCCGCGGTGAGCGCGGTGGCGGCCGCGGCCAGCGTGGCGGCGGCGAGGACGAGGCGCATGGTTCCCCCAGCGGCCCGCACGGGCGCGTCGGACGACGGCGTAGGGACCGGCGGGTCCCGGCAGGGTAAGCCGGTGCCGGAGTGCGGTCAACGACTTCGTAGCATGGCGGCGTGACGACCGTGGGTGTGCTCGCGTTGCAGGGCGACGTGCGGGAGCACCTGGCGTCGCTGCGTTCGGCCGGGGTCGAGGCGGTCGAGGTGCGCCGGGCGGCGGAGCTCGACGCGGTCGACGGGCTGGTCGTCCCGGGTGGCGAGTCGACCACGATCGGCCGGCTGCTCACGATCTTCGGCCTGCTCGAGCCGCTGCGCGCGCGGATCGCCGCCGGGATGCCGGCGTACGGCTCGTGCGCCGGGATGATCCTGCTCGCCGACCGCGTGCTCGACGGCAAGCCGGGGCAGCCGACGCTCGGCGGGCTGGACGTGGCGGTGCGGCGGAACGCGTTCGGGCGGCAGGTGGACTCGTTCGAGACCGACCTGGCCGTGGCCGGGGTCGGCGGCGGGCCGGTGCACGCGGTGTTCATCCGGGCGCCGTGGGTGGAGGAGGCGGGGCCGGGCGTCGAGGTGCTCGCGGAGGCCGCCGGGCACCCGGTCGCGGTGCGGCAGGGCCGGCTGCTGGCGACGTCGTTCCACCCGGAGCTGACCGGCGACGCCCGCGTGCACGAGCTGTTCGTCTCGATGCTGTGAACTGCTTGTACCATGACGAAGGGCGCGTGACGGAGGGATCGCAATGCATCGCACGGTCCGGAAGCTGTTGAAGTCGGCGGTCGGTGAGTCAAGACTGGTCGTAGTCGTTTTCTTGGACATCCGGGGCTTCTCATCATTCGCCAAGCTCGCGGAGTCTAGCGAGACCGCCTTGTTCTTGAGGAGTGCGTATTCGCGTATACTGGACGACTACTTTCCGGATGCTAGTTTTTTCAAGCCCACCGGGGATGGCCTGCTCATCGTCATCGACTACGACGAAGCAACCGTCGATCGGACGGTCATAGACTCGCTCGCGCGTGCGATCCGCCTCGTTGAGGAGTTCCCTAGTCTCTGTTCTAGCGACAAGATGGTGAACTTCGATGTACCAGGAGCGCTTGGCATTGGGTTGGCACGGGGAGCGGCTACGTGCCTGACGTCGGGTGACGTCGTTCTGGACTACTCGGGCCGTCCACTGAACTTGGCCTCGCGTCTTATGGATCTAGCGCGACCACTTGGCGTCGTGTTCGATTCGTCTTTTGTCCACGGTGTGGACGTGGAAGAACTCAGAGAAGAGTTCCACGAGGAACCAGTGTTCATAAAAGGCTTAGCGGAGGATGATCCGATAACGGTCTTGGTGTTGAATGATACTGTCGAGGTCCCTGAGTTCAATTGGCATCCAATCAACCGTAGTGTGACGAAGGTTGTCAAGGTAACGGAAGAGCCCTTCAAGGAACTCCTCACCTATGAGAAATATGTCAAGAAACTTGAAGCGGAGCCCATTGACCCGCAAGGGATTCAGGTAAGAACTAAATCCCCTAAAGCGCTTCCTAACGGGCGTAAGCATAAATCTTTGCGCACCAACCGCTCTTTTAAGGCGGAATATATCCGCCGCGGTGGCGAACCCTATGCGCGTATTGACTTTAATGCCATAGGGCGCACGTTGGTCAGAGACGGTGTGAAGCCGATGTGGAAGGTAGAGGTCACGCTCGAGTACGACACCCGCGCTTGACCGCTGCTAACTCTTCAGCCCCGCCGCCAGCCGGACCCGCCGCGCCAGCTCGCGGTGCGCCTCCGCGCGGCGCCGGTCGCCGAGCCAGCCGGTCGCGGCGACGTGGACGTCGCGGTCCGGCAGCAGCACCAGCAGCCGGGTGGTGGCGGTCGACATCCTCAGGCGCAGGGGCGCCTCGCCGATCGCGACCACATCCTCGTAGCGGGCGCGGTAGGTGCGCAACGGGTTGCGCACGACCAGCCCGTCGACGTCGAGCACCAGCGCGATCCGCAGCGCCCGGACCACGAACGCCGCTGGCACCAGCGCCAGCGGCACCAGCACCGGCACGTGCGAGGAGACGCCGGCGCCGGCCCAGCAGACCGCGAGGAACGCCGGCACGTTCGCGTACCAGAGCCGCGCGAACCACGACGCCCACGACCGCTGCCCCACGCCGGGATGGTACGGGCCGCCGCCCGGTACCCTGATCGCCGAGCAACGTCGAGGAGGACTCGTGAGCGGCCACTCCAAGTGGGCCACCACCAAGCACCAGAAGGCGGCCAAGGACGCCAAGCGCGGCAAGGCGTTCGCCAAGCTGATCAAGACGATCGAGGTCGCGGCGCGCACCGGTGGCGGTGACCCCAACGGCAACCCGACCCTCGCCGACGCGATCGTCAAGGCGCGGAAGGAGTCGGTCCCGCTCGACAACATCGAGCGCGCGGTCAAGCGCGGCTCCGGCGAGCTCGCCGACGGCGTCAGCTACGAGTCGATCATGTACGAGGGGTACGCCCCCGGCGGCGTCGCCGTGCTGGTCGAGTGCCTCACCGACAACCGCAACCGCGCCGCCTCCGAGGTCCGCACGGTGTTCTCCCGCAACGGCGGGAACCTCGCCGACCCCGGCTCGGTCGCGTACCTGTTCAACCGCAAGGGCGTCGCGATCGTGAAGGGCGCCGGGATCACCGAGGACGACGTGCTCGGCGCGGTGCTGGACGCGGGCGCCGAGGAGGTCAACGACCTGGGTGACGGGACGTTCGAGGTCGTCTCGGAGGCGGGCGACGTGCACGCGATCCGGGTGGCGCTGGAGGCGGCCGGGTTCGAGGTCGACTCGGCGGACATGACGTTCCTGCCGTCGATGTCGGTGACGCTGGACGACGACGTCGCGAAGAAGGTGCTGAAGCTCGTCGACCTGCTCGACGACCTCGACGACGTGCAGAACGTCTGGGCCAACTTCGACGTCTCCGACGAGGTGCTGGAGAGCGTCTGACATGCGCCGCCTGGGGGGAGCCGCGGTCCTGCTGGTGCTGCTCGTCGCATGCGCTCGCGGGCAGGACCCGCTGCGCGGGGCGATGGGCAACCAGCCGTACACGCCGCTGCTGCGGCACGGGCGGCTGCGGGTCGGCGTGCACCGCGAGGACCCGGGCCGCGTCTGCTTCGGCTACGTCGGCAGCCGGCAGGGCGGCGGCCACTGCATGATCAATACCGGGTGGGCGCTGGAGGTCGCCACCGCCAGCCCCGGGCCCACGTCGATCCTCATGGTGGTCGGCGACCCGCGGACGGCCGAGGTACGCATCCCGCGCACCGACGGCGGCACCCTCACCGTCCGGCCGCGCTACCTGCCCAAGGAGGACGCGTACGCGGCGGTGGTGGAGGTGGACCTGTCGACGCTGCGGCTGGGCCGCAACGCGCCCGCCGCCTACGACGCGCAGGGCCGGCTGCTCGGCCACACCCACGACTGCGCCGGGCTCGGCGGGCCGCCGGACTGCGGCCCGTACACGGGGCTGATCGACGAGCGGATGCCGCGCCCGTCTCCGGTGCCGTAGCAACCTCCCGGCCGGGTCGTTCCGTGTGACCGGGTGAAGGAGGCCACATGGGCACGGACCGGGACGAGGAGTTCACCGCCTTCGCGGCGGCGGCCACACCGGCGCTGCTGCGGACGGCGTACCTGCTCTGCCTCGACCGTGCCCTCGCGGAGGACCTGACGCAGACCGCGCTCGCGCGGCTCTACGTCGCGTGGCCGCGGCTGGCGCGGCGCGGCGAGCTGCACGGCTACGCCCGGCAGGTGGTGGTGCGGGCGTTCGTTGACGAACGCCGCCGCCCCTGGCGCCGGGAACGCGCCACCGCCGACCTGCCGGACCACGCCGGCGCCGAGCCGTACGGCGACGTGGACGAGCGGGACCGGCTGCGCCGGGCGGTGGCGACGCTGCCGCGCCGGCAGCGCGCGGTGGTGGTGCTGCGGGTGTGGGACGACCTGTCGGTGGCGCAGACCGCGACGGCGCTGGGCATCTCGGAGGGCGCCGTGAAGTCGCAGCTCTCCCGCGCGCTGGACGCGTTGCGCGCCACCCTGGCCGACACGACGGAGGCGGGACGATGACCGACGACATCCGGAACGCGCTCGGCACCCTGGCGGCGGACGTCACGCCGCCGCCCACGCTCGTCACCGGCGGGCTGGCGCGCGGCCGGCGGCTGCGGCTGCGGCGCCGGGTCGCGGCGGCGGCCGTCGCGGTCGCGGGGGTCGCGGCGGTCGCCGGCGGCGCCGCGCTGGTGGCGGCGCGGCCGGCCGCGGTCGAGCTGGACCCGGCCGGCCGCCCGGTCGTCACCGGCGGCAACGTCGAGGGGTACGAGTACCGGCTCGGCGTCGAACGGATCGCCACCGGCGACGTCTGCCTCGTCGCCTCCGGCCCGGCGGTGCCGCCGGCGCAGGGGAGCTGCTGGGAGCCGTCGATCAGCGGGCACGAGCAGTCGCTGGACGTGGGCCGTGGCTACGCGGTCGCCATCGTCGGGCTGCACGGCGAGGAGGCGGGCGTCACCTTCGCGGGCGTGCCGGAGTACACGGTGCCGTCGGCGGAGCGGTTCGGCTGGCGGTTCGCGACCTGGCTCTACCGGGGTCCGGCCGCGCACCCGCCGCGGTTCACCGTGCTGCGGGCGACGCGCTGCAACGGGGCGGTGGTCGGGGTCGGCGGGTACTACCCGCTCCGGGTGCCGGAGGGCCAGTCGGCGCGGCGGACGCCGGAGGACGCGCTGCGGCTCGCGCTCGGCGGGTACGGCACCCTCGCCGCGCCGGGGGTCCGGCTGCCGCGGGGGCCGTACCTGCGCGTCGACCCGACCAACCGCGACCTGGTGTCGTTCGTGCACTACGACGGCAACGGCGCCCCGGCGAGCTCGGTGGAGGTCGTCAAGGTGCCGGGCGGCTGGTTCCCGGGGACGACGAACCTCTGCTCGGAGATGTAGCGGCGCGCCGCCGCCGCCAGGGCCGCCCGCTGCCGTAGGGTCGAACACACGTTCGGCGGACGGAGGCGCGATGCGGGTGCTCGGGGTGGACCCCGGCCTGACCCGGTGCGGCCTCGGCGTGGTCGACAGCGGCACCGGCGGCCGGCTGCACCTCGTCGCGGTCGGCGTCGCGACGACGCCCGCGACCGACGACGTCGCGACGCGCCTGCACGTGCTCGCCACGACCGTCGACGCCTGGATCGAGACGCACCGGCCCGACGTGGTCGCGGTGGAGCGGGTGTTCAGCCAGCACAACGTCCGCACGGTCATGGGCACCGCGCAGGCGGGGGCGGTGGCGATCCTCGGCGCCGCCCGCGCCGGCATCCCCGTCGTGCTGCACACGCCCAGCGAGGTCAAGGCCGCCGTCACCGGCAACGGCCGCGCCGACAAGGCGCAGGTCGCCACGATGGTGACCCGGCTGCTGCGGCTCCCGGCCGCGCCGAAGCCCGCGGACGCCGCCGACGCGCTCGCGCTGGCGATCTGCCAGCAGTGGCGCGGACCCGCGGCCGAACGCCTCGCCCGCGCGAAGGCGGCCGCCCGGTGATCGCCTCCGTCCGCGGCCGGGTCGCGTCGGTGCACCCGGACAGCGCGGTGGTCGAGGTCGGCGGCGTCGGCATGCTCGTGCAGTGCGCGCCCGGCACCATCGCGACGTTGCGCGTCGGCCAGGAGACGACGCTGCACACCGCGCTGGTGGTGCGCGAGGAGAGCCTGACGCTGTACGGCTTCGCCACGGCCGACGAGCGCGCGACGTTCGAGCTGCTCCAGACCGCGAGCGGCGTCGGGCCGCGGCTGGCGCAGAGCATCCTCGCCGTCCACTCGCCGGACGCCGTACGCCGGGCGGTCGCGACGGAGGACCTCGGCGCCCTCACCCTCGTGCCGGGCATCGGCCGCAAGGGCGCCCAACGCATCGTGCTCGAGCTGCGCGACCGCTTGGGGGAGCCGGAGGCGACCGGTGCCGCCGCGCTCGGCACCGACGCCGCCAACGCCGTCCGGAGCCAGGTGCGCGACGCGCTGGTCAGCCTCGGCTACGCCGCCCGGGAGGCCGACGAGGCCGCCCGCGCGCTGCCGGCCGACGTGGAGGACGGCGACGTCGGGGTGGCGTTGAAGACGGCGCTGCGGTCGCTGGGGCGCCGGTGACCGAGGACGCGCTGACCCCGGTCGGCCTGCCGGACGAGCGGGAGCTCGAGGCCGGGCTGCGGCCGCGCACGCTGGACGAGTTCGTCGGCCAGGAACGCGTCCGCGAGCAGCTCTCCGTCGTCATCGAGAGCGCCCGCCTGCGCGGCACCGCGCCCGACCACCTGCTGTTCTCCGGCCCGCCCGGGCTCGGCAAGACCAGCCTCGCGATGATCGTCGCCGCAGAGATGGGCGTGCCGATCCGCGTCACGAGCGGCCCCGCGATCGAACGCGCCGGCGACCTCGCGGCGGTCCTCACCGCCGTGGCGGCGGGCGAGGTGCTGTTCATCGACGAGGTGCACCGGATGTCCCGGCCCGCCGAGGAGCTGCTCTACGGCGCCATGGAGGACTTCCGCATCGACGTCGTGGTCGGCAAGGGGCCGGGCGCGACCGCGATCCAGGTGCCGTTGGAGCCGTTCACGCTGATCGGCGCGACGACCCGCAGCGGCCTGCTGACCGGGCCGTTGCGGGACCGGTTCGGCTTCGTGGGCCGGATGGAGTTCTACGAGCCGGAGGAGCTCGAACGCGTCCTCGCCCGCTCGGCGCGGCTGCTCGGCGTGCGCATCGAGGACGGCGGCCGGGCGGAGATCGCCCGGCGCTCGCGCGGCACCCCGCGCATCGCCAACCGGCTGCTGCGCCGGGTCCGCGACTTCGCGGAGGTGCGCGGCGACGGCGACGTGACGGAGGCGGTCGCGCGGGCGGCGTTGACGCTCTACGACGTCGACCTGCTCGGCCTGGACCGGCTGGACCGGGCGGTGCTCGACGCGGTGGTCCGCCGCTTCGGCGGCGGCCCGGTGGGGCTCGGCACGGTCGCGGTGGCCGTGGGGGAGGAGCCGGAGACCGTGGAGACGGTCGCGGAGCCATTCCTGGTGCGGGCGGGGCTGCTGGCGCGGACGCCGCGCGGGCGGGTGGCCACCCCGGCGGCCTGGGCGCACCTGGGACTGGCACCGCCGCCGGCTGGGCCTACGGCCGGGCCGACGCTGTTCGACTAGTCCGCGATCACCGCGTCGATGGCGGCGAGCGTGCTCGCGGCGGCGGAGGTGTCGCTGGCGGGGACCGTCGGCAGGACGGCGTCGGGCTCGCCGGGGCCGCCGTGGCGGCGCGCCTTGCGCTCGATCCTGACCTGCTTCACGGTGGCCTCCTCGTGGCGACACGTACCCATCGGGCCGTCAACGCGAAAGCGGTAGGACAAGTGGCGCAAATCGACGGGTGGTTCCGAGAACCACCCGTCGTGACTAGCCCGCCCCGCCCGGAAACTCGGCGGCCCCCACCGTCCGTTGAACCCCCGACGAGGGCTTGACTAGACTCGCCGCCACGGCCACGGCGCTACGTCGTGGCCGCGCGCACGTCCGCACCCCTACGACCAGGAAGAAGGCAGCCCACCCGTGATCGCGTTGGCGGCGGCGAAGCAGCAGGGCAGCCCCCTGGGCGCGCTCGTCATCCCCGTGGTGGTCCTGCTGGCGTTCTACCTCCTGGCGATCCGTCCGGGGCGCCGGCGGATGCAGGCGATGCAGGCCGTGCAGGCGACGCTGGCGCCGGGCCGCGAGGTCGTCACGACCGCCGGCATGTACGCCACCGTCACCGCCGTGGACGACGAGGCGCAGACGGTCACGCTCGAGATCGCCCCCGGCGTCGAGGCGCGGTTCGCGCGCGGCGCCGTCATGAAGGTCGTGGACGAGGCACCCGTGCCCGCCACCGGCACCGAGGACTGACAGAGGGAACGATGGCCACCAAGACACCCGCACGGAAGCAACCGCGGCCGAGCCGCCCGCTCGCGCTGCTGCTGCTCGTGCTCGTCGGGCTCAACGTGTTCGTGCTCGTCCAGGGCTGGAAGCCCCGCCAGGGCCTCGACCTGGTCGGCGGCACCAGCGTCATCCTCACGCCCAAGGGCGGCAAGCCGTCGTCCCAGGCGCTCCAGGCGGCGGTCGACATCATCCGCCAGCGCGTCAACGGCACCGGCGTGAGCTCGGCCGAGGTCGTCGCGGAGGGCCAGAACGTCCGCGTCTCGCTCCCGAGCGTCGGCCGCAGCGAGGCGCTGCGGATCGTCGGCACGACCGCGGAGCTGACGTTCCGCCCGGTCGTCAACACGCTCCAGCCGGGGCCGCAGTCGCTCGCGACGCCGACCCCGACGCCCACGGCGAAGACGCCGGCCAAGCCGAGCGCCAGCGCGAAGCCGACGGCCAGTGCCACCGCCAGCACGAGCAAGCGCGCGCTGTCCGCCGCGCTGCTCCCGGCGCAGACCAGCCCGTCGCCGACGCCCGCGCCGACCACGCCGGCCGCGTCCGCGACGCCGAAGGCGACCCCGAAGGCGACCGCCACGCCGACCCCCGGCATCGGCAACCCCACCGGCGCGGACCGGCCGCTGACCATCCAGGAGGCGATCGAGAAGATCGACTGCTCCAGCGAGGCCGACCGGCAGCGGGTCGCGGAGTCGTTCGGCGCCCCGTCGAAGGACAAGGAGCAGATCGTCTCCTGCGACGCCGACGGCGGCGCGAAGTACATCCTCGGCCCGGCGGAGATGACCGGCCGCGACGTCAAGACGGCGCAGGCGACGATCCCGCAGTCCCAGGGCACGGTCTCGACCGGCCAGTGGGTGGTCGAGCTGGAGATGAAGAGCGCCAGCCGGTGGGCGACGCTCACCGAGCAGTACGTCAACAAGCAGCTCGCCATCGTGCTCGACGGCATCACCCAGTCGGCGCCGAACATCAACGAGAAGATCACCGGCGGCCGCGCGCAGATCTCCGGCAACTTCACCGAGAAGAGCGCGAACGGCCTGGCCAACGTCCTCAAGTACGGTGCGCTGCCGGTCCAGTTCGAGCAGTCGCAGACGCAGACGATCTCGCCGACCCTCGGCAAGCAGTCGTTGCACGGCGGCCTCATCGCCGGCCTGCTCGGCCTCGGCCTGGTGCTCGTCTACGCGCTCGTCTACTACCGCGGCCTCGGCCTGGTGACGGTGCTCGGCCTGCTCGTCTTCGGCGGCCTCAACTGGGCGCTCGTCGTCATCCTCGGCCACACCATCGGCTTCACGCTGACGCTCGCCGGCATCGCCGGCCTGATCGTCTCGGTCGGCATCAGCGCCGACTCCTATGTCGTCTTCTACGAACGCCTCAAGGACGAGGTGCGCGAGGGACGGTCGCTGCGGGCGAGCGTCGACCGCGGCTTCACCCGGGCGTTCCGGACGATCCTCACCGCCGACTTCGTGTCGTTCCTCGCGGCGGCGGTCCTCTACTTCCTCTCGGTCGGCGAGGTGCGCGGCTTCGCGTTCACGCTCGGCCTGGCGACGGCGCTCGACGTGTTCGTCGCCTACCTGTTCACCCGCCCGCTGGTGACGCTGCTCACCCGGACCAGGCTGTTCTCCGAGGGCCGGTTCGTCGGCATCAAGTCCGCGCCCCCGATCGCCGCCGCCAAGGAGGCCTGATGTCGCTCGCGAGCCGTCTCTACGCCGGCGAGTCGTCGTACGACTTCATCGGCCGCCGCAAGCTCTGGTACGCCATCTCGGCCGGCTTCATGCTCATCAGCCTGGCCAGCCTGCTGGTCCGCGGCTTCAACCTGGGCATCGACTTCCAGGGCGGCGGCGTCTTCGAGTTCTCCCCGAAGACCGCCACCACCGTCACCGAGGTCCGCGAGACCGTGAAGGCGGCGGGCGTCGAGGGCGAGCCGGTCGTCGAGAAGATCGGCTCCGGCGTCGGCGCGTACCGCGTCAAGACGGAGTCGCTCACCAGCGGCGAGGTCACCGCCGTCGCCAACAAGCTGTCCACCAAGTACGGCGTGCCGGCCGACTCGATCAACCCGACCTCGGTCAGCCCCACCTGGGGCAAGCAGATCACCAACAAGGCGCTGATCGGCCTCGCCGTCTTCCTCGCGCTGGTGATCGTCTACATCTCGATGCGGTTCGAGCCGAAGATGGCCGCCGCGGCGATCCTGGCGCTGCTGCACGACATCCTCATCACGGCCGGCATCTACTCGATCGTCGGGTTCGAGGTGACGCCGTCGACGGTCATCGCGTTCCTCACCATCCTCGGCTACTCGCTCTACGACACCGTCGTCGTGTTCGACAAGGTCCGGGAGAACACGCAGGGCCTGGCCGGCGGCAACCGGATGGACTACTCGACCGCCGCGAACCTCTCCGTCAACCAGACGCTGATGCGTTCGATCAACACCTCGCTGACGTCGCTGCTGCCGGTCGCGTCGCTGCTGTTCGTCGGCGTGTTCCTGCTCGGCGCCGGGTCGCTCAAGGACCTGTCGCTGGCGCTGTTCGTCGGCATCGCGACCGGCGCGTACTCGTCGATCTTCGTGGCGACGCCGCTGCTCGCCGACTTCAAGGAGCGCGAGCCGCAGTTCAAGGCGCTCAAGGCCCGCGTCGCGGCCCGGCAGGCGGGCACCGCCACCCGCGGCGGCCGCCTCGCGGCGGCGGGCGCCGGCGGCGGCACGGTCGCCGTCTCCACCCCGGCCACCACGGTCACCGACGAGGTCCCGGAGACGCCGCGCGGCGGCGCTGCGAAGCAGCGGTCCAGCGGCGGCGGCAGCGGGCGGCCGCAGCCGCGCCCGCAGAAGAAGAAGGGCGGCAAGGGCGGCCGTCCCAGCGGGAAGAAGCGGCGCTGACCGCCGGCCCCGGCGCGGGCGAGCCGCCCGCGCCCCGGCTCGACCCCGACCCCGCCGCGCCCCCCGGCGCAGGCCCCGGCGACGCCGCGCGCCCGGAGGCCCCGCGCTTCCCGGAAGCGAACGCGACCGGTTCCACGCACGAGGCGCTTCCCGGAAGCGCCGGGGACAGCGGTGGCCCCGCCGGCAGCGGCGGCGTCGAAGCGCTGCTGCGGGGGCTGGTGCGGGACGTGCCGGACTTCCCGCGGCCGGGCATCCTGTTCCGCGACATCGCGCCGCTGCTCGCCGACCGGGCGGCGTTCGCCGCGGCGGTGGACGCGCTGGTGAGCCGCGCGGGCGCGTTCGGGCCGGTCGACACGGTGGTCGGCATCGAGGCGCGCGGGTTCATCCTCGCGGCGCCGGTGGCGTACCGGTACGGCGCCGGCTTCGTGCCGGTCCGCAAGGCCGGGAAGCTGCCCTGGGCGACCCACGCCCGCACCTACGACCTGGAGTACGGCACCGCGACGCTGGAGGTGCACCGGGACGCGTTCGCGCCGGGGGAGCGGGTGCTGCTGGTCGACGACGTGCTCGCCACCGGCGGCACCGTCGAGGCGACGCGGGCGCTGGTCGAGCAGGCCGGCGCCGAGGTGGCCGGCTGCGCGGTGCTGCTGGAGCTGGCCGCGCTCGGCGGCCGCGCCCGGCTCGCCGGGCTCGCCGTGGCGGCGCTGCTGGCGTACTGACGCCGCCCGTATAGTGGAGGCTCCGCCGGATTTCTAGCCCCTGGGAGCCGCGGTGACCGACGTAGCGCCAGCGACGTCGGACAACCCTGCCCTTCCCACCCCGGCCGCGCCGGGCCCGCCGCGCACGCCCGAGCAGGACGCCGCCCTCCCGCCGACCGCGCCGTCGGCCGCCGTCGCCGCGCCGTCGCCGGCCACCCCGGCCGAACGCCGCCCGGACGCGCCGCGCGCGGAGCCGCCGGCCGTCCCGCGCCGGGTCCGCGCCGCGCTCGGCCGCCTCACGCCGTCGCGCGCGCCGCAGGTGCCGGCCGAGCTGGAGCCGCTGCTGCGCACGCTGCGCACCACCCACCCGAAGGCCGAGCTGCGGCCGGTGGTCCGCGCGTACGAGGTCGCGGCGGAGGGGCACAAGGGCCAGCTCCGGCGCAGCGGCGAGCCGTACATCACCCACCCGCTCGCGGTGGCGCAGATCCTCGCCGACCTCGGCATGCTGCCGACGCCGATCGTGGCGGCGTTGCTGCACGACCTGGTCGAGGACACCCCGGCGACGCTGGAGACGGTGCGCGCGGAGTTCGGCGACGAGGTGGCGCTGCTGGTCGACGGCGTCACCAAGCTGGACAAGGTGAAGTACGGCGAGGCCGCGCAGGCCGAGTCGATCCGCAAGATGGTCGTCGCGATGGCGAAGGACGCCCGCGTCCTCGTCATCAAGCTCGCCGACCGGCTGCACAACATGCGCACCCTCGGCGCGATGCCGCCGGAGAAGCAGGAGCGCACCGCCCGCGAGACGCTGGAGATCTTCGCGCCGCTGGCCCACCGCCTGGGCATGAACACCATCAAGTGGGAGCTCGAGGACCTCGCGTTCGCGACGCTGTACCCGAAGCGGTACGAGGAGATCGTCCGCCTCGTCGCCGACCGCGCGCCGAGCCGCGACACCTACCTCGAGACGGTCATCGAGCAGGTCTCCGCGCACCTGCGCGAGGCGAAGATCAAGGCCGAGGTGACCGGCCGCCCGAAGCACTACTGGTCGATCTACCAGAAGATGATCGTCCGCGAGCGCGACTTCACCGACATCTACGACCTGGTCGGCATCCGGGTGCTCGTCGAGGACCTGCGCGACTGCTACGCGGCGATCGGCGTCATCCACGCGATCTGGACGCCGATCCCGGGCCGGTTCAAGGACTACATCGCGCGGCCCAAGTTCAACATGTACCAGTCGCTGCACACGACCGTCATGGGGCCCGACGCCAAGCCGGTCGAGCTCCAGGTGCGGACGGTCGCGATGCACCGCGTCGCCGACTACGGCATCGCCGCCCACTGGAAGTACAAGGAGACCTCGAAGGTCGGTGACGACCTGAACTGGCTGCGCCAGATCGTCGACTGGCAGAAGGAGACCGCCGACCCGGGGGAGTTCCTCGACTCGCTGCGGTTCGACCTGCACACCGCCGAGGTCTACGTCTACACGCCGAAGGGCGAGGTCATCTCGTTGCCGGCGGGGGCGACGGCGGTGGACTTCGCGTACGCCGTGCACACCGAGGTCGGCCACCGCTGCATCGGCGCCCGCGTCAACGGCCGCTTGGTCCCGCTGGAGAGCCCCCTCGACAACGGCGACGTGGTCGAGGTGTTCACGTCCAAGGCGGCGACGGCGGCGCCGAGCCAGGACTGGCTGGCGTTCGTCAAGACGCCGCGGGCGCGCAACAAGATCCGCCAGTGGTTCGCCAAGGAGCGGCGCGAGGACGCGATCGAGACCGGCAAGGACCTCATCGCCCGCGCCATGCGCAAGCAGAACCTCCCGCTGCAACGGCTGCTCTCCGGCGACGCCCTCGTCGCGCTCGCGAAGGACCTGCGCTACCCGGACATCGCGGCGTTGTACGCCGCCGTCGGCGAGAACCACGTCTCCGCGCAGACGATCGTGCACCGGCTGGTCCAGTCGCTGGGCGGCCCGGACGGTGCGGTCGAGGACCTGGCCGAGACGGTCCAGGCGCCGACCCGGACGCCGCGGCCGCGCGCCACCGGCGACCCCGGCGTCGTCGTCAAGGGCACCTCCGACGTCTGGGTCAAGCTCGCCCGCTGCTGCACGCCTGTACCCGGCGACCCGATCCTCGGCTTCGTGACCCGCGGCAACGGCGTCTCGGTGCACCGCACCGACTGCGTCAACGTCGAGGGGCTGCGGGCGCAGCCCGGCCGGCTGGTCGAGGTCGAGTGGGCGCCGTCGGCCGGGTCGCTGTTCCTCGTGGCGATCCAGGTGGAGGCGCTGGACCGTACCCGGCTGCTCTCGGACGTCACGCGGGCGCTGTCCGACCACCACGTGAACATCCTGTCGGCGTCGGTCACGACGACGCGCGACCGGGTCGCGGTGAGCCGGTTCACGTTCGAGATGGGCGACCCGACCCACCTCGGCCACCTGCTCAAGGCCGTGCGCCTGGTGGAGGGCGTCTACGACGCCTACCGGGTGGTGTCCACCAAGGGCGGCTGACGCCCTACTTGATCGTGAACGTCGTGATCTTCACCGGGTTCTTCGGCGCGCCGTCGGTCTTGCCCTCCGCGATGCCGATCTTGTCGAGCTTGTCGAGGACGTCGAGGCCCTTGGTGATCTGGCCCCAGACGGTGTAGTTCGGCGGCAGCGTCGAGTCCTTGATGACGAGGAAGAACTGGCTGCCGTTGGTGCCGGGGCCGCCGTTGGCCATCGCGACGGTGCCGCGCGGGTACTTCGCGGTCGGCGCGCCCGGCGCGGTCTTCGGCAGGTTCTCGTCCTTGAACGTGTAACCGGGGCCGCCGCCGCCCGTGCCGCTCGGGTCGCCGCACTGGAGCACGACCAGGCCGGGGGTGTTCGTCTGCCGGTGGCACGGGACGTTGTCGAAGTACTTCTTCGACGCGAGGAAGCGCATCGAGTTGACGGTGCACGGCGCCTTGTCCGCGAACAGCGTCATCTCGATGGTGCCCGCGTCGAGCGCGAGCGTGCCGGTCAGCGTCTTGGTCTTGCCGAATGACGGGTTCGGCGGGAGGCCGGGCTTCTTGCCGCCGGTATTCTCGCCCGCGGCCTCGGTGACCTGGCACGGGCCGGTCGGCGTCGGGGCCGCGGTCGGCGTGGGCGTCTCCGACGCCTTCGCCGCGGCGTCCTTGTCGTCGTCGCCGCGCAGCGCGGAGAGCGCCAGCAGCAGGATCACGACCGCGAGCGCCACGCCGCCGATGCTGAGACCGAGCACCGTCCGCCGCTTGCGGCGCCGCGCGCGTTCGGCGGCACGGCGCGCCGCCTGCCGTTCGGCACGGCGGCGGGCGAGCTCTCGCTGGCGCTTGTTGCTGGGCACGGTGAACTCCCCGTCGGGACGGCGTCCGGTCGAATCGTCCGGATTCTATGGGGCGCGAACCCGTTCGCGGGCACGCGGGGGCGTCGGTAGGCTCCGCCGCATGCTCGTAGCGGGGTTCCCGGCCGGGACGTGGGAGACGAACTGCTACGTCGTCGCGCCCGCGCCCGGCGAGCAGTGCGTCGTCGTGGACCCCGGCCAGGACTCGGTGCGCGGCATCGAGGAGCTCGTCCGGGAGCACCGGCTCTCGCCCGTCGCGGTGCTGCTGACGCACGGCCACCTCGACCATACGTGGAGCGTCGTGCCGGTCTGCGAGGCGCACGACGTGCCCGCCTACCTGCACCCCGCGGACCGGTACATGCTCAGCGACCCGGGGATCGCGTTCGGGCAGCCGCCGGGGACGCCGCTGTTCGGCGGGCTGACGTTCGCCGAGCCGAGCGACCTGAAGCCGCTGGCCGGCGGCGAGACCGTGACGGTCGCCGGGCTGGACTTCGCCGTCGACCACGCGCCCGGGCACACCGAGGGGTCGGTGACGTTCCGGCTCGCCGACGAGGTGCTGTTCTCCGGCGACGTGCTGTTCCGCGACTCGATCGGGCGGGTCGACCTGCCCGGCGGCTCGTACGCCGCGATGCTCGACACGCTCGCGCGTGTCGTGCTGCCCATGCCCGACGACCTGCGCGTGCTCTCCGGGCACGGCCCGGAGACGACGATCGGGCGCGAGCGCGCGTACAACCCGTACCTCGCCGAGGCCGCCGCGCGTGCCGGCCTCGCCGAGCCGCGCGGGCGGGGGCTGTAGATGGAGTTCACCGCCCCCAAGGGGACCTACGACGTCCTGCCGGAGCGTTCCGGGCAGCGGTCGCGCGCGATCGAGGCGCTGCTCGCGCCCGCGGTCCGCGCCGGCTACCGGCTGGTCGAGACGCCGGTGTTCGAGGACACCGGCGTGTTCCTCCGCGTCGGCGAGGCCACGGACATCGTGACGAAGGAGATGTACACGTTCGCCGACAAGGGCGGGCGGTCGCTCACGTTGCGCCCGGAGGGCACGGCGGGCGTCATGCGCGCGGCCGTCGAGCACCACGTCGACCGGGGCGCGTTGCCGTGGAAGGTCCGCTACGCCGGGCCGATGTTCCGCTACGAGCGCCCGCAGGCCGGCCGCACCCGGCAGTTCTTCCAGGTCGGCATCGAGGCGCTCGGCGTGGACGACCCCGCGATCGACGCGGAGGTCGTGGCGCTCGGCGCGCGGGCGTTCGAGGAGGCGGGGCTGCCGAACGTCACGCTGCTCCTCAACTCCATGGGCGACGAGGCGTGCCGGCCCGCGTACATCGAGACGTTGCGGTCCTACCTGCGCTCGCAGGCGGCGCGGCTCTGCGGCGAGTGCCACGGCCGCACCGAGACCAACCCGCTCCGCGCGCTCGACTGCAAGCGCCCGGACTGCCAGGCGGCGCTCGGCCTGGCCCCGGCGATCACCGACCACCTCTGCGTGCCGTGCAAGGAGCACTACGCCGAGGTGCGCGCGCTGCTCGGCGCGATCGGCGTCGCGTGGACCGAGGCGCCGCGGCTGGTGCGCGGGCTCGACTACTACCGGCGCACGACGTTCGAGTTCCAGCACAGCGGGCTCGGCGCGCAGAACGCCGTCGGCGGCGGCGGCCGTTACGACGGCCTGTCGGAGTCGCTCGGCGGGCCCGCGCTGCCCGGCATCGGCTGGGCGTTCGGCGTCGAGCGCATCCTGCTCGCGCTCGAGGCGGAGCAGGTGGAGTCGGAGGGGCGCGCGGTCTGCGAGGTGTTCGTCATCCCGCTCGGCGCGGCGGCCAAGGCACCGGTCGTCGGCATCGTCGACGAGCTGCGGCAGGCGGGCGTGCACGCGGACATGGCGTTCGGCGCCAAGGGCATGAAGGGCGCGATGAAGGCCGCCGACCGCTCGGGCGCGCAGGTGACGCTCATCGTCGGCGAGCGCGACCTCGCCGAGGGCGTCGCGCAGCTCAAGCACATGGACACCGGCGAGCAGTACGCCGTGCCGTTGTCGTCGGCCGCGGCGGAGGCCGCGGCGGCCGCCGAACGAGATCAGGTTGCGGACGACCTGGCCCCCACCGATCTCACCCCCGAGGAAGAAGCCGAATGATCCGCACGCACGAGGCCGGCACGCTGCGCGAGTCGCACGCCGGCACCGAGGTCACGCTCGCCGGCTGGGTGGCGCGCCGCCGCGACCACGGCGGGGTGGTGTTCATCGACCTGCGCGACGCGAGCGGCGTCGTGCAGGTGGTGTTCCGCGAGGGCGCGCCCGCCGCGGCCGCGCACGACCTGCGCGCCGAGTACTGCGTCCGCGTCGAGGGCGTCGTCGGCACCCGCCCCGCCGGCAACGAGAACCCCGACCTGCCCACCGGCGGCGTCGAGGTCACCGCGTCCGTGGTCGAGGTGCTCTCCGCCGCCGCGCCGCTGCCGTTCCAGGTCGAGGGGCAGCAGGGCGAGGTGGACGAGCAGACCCGCCTGCGCTACCGGTACCTCGACATGCGCCGCGCCGACGCCGCCCGCGCCCTGCGCATCCGCGCGCAGCTCACCCGCGTGATCCGTTCCGTCATGGACGCGCACGGCTTCCTCGACATCGAGACGCCGACGCTCACCCGCTCCACGCCCGAAGGCGCGCGCGACTTCCTGGTGCCGTGCCGGCTCCAGCCGGGCACGTGGTTCGCGCTGCCGCAGTCGCCGCAGCTGTTCAAGCAGCTCCTCATGGTCGCCGGGTTCGAGCGGTACTACCAGATCGCCCGCTGCTACCGCGACGAGGACCTGCGCGCCGACCGGCAGCCGGAGTTCACCCAGCTCGACGTGGAGCTGTCGTTCCTCGACGAGGAGGACGTCTACCGGCTCATCGAGGAGCTGGTCCCGCGCGTCTGGCGCGAGGTGCTCGGCGTCGAGGTGCCGGTGCCGTTCGAGCGGATGCCGTACTGGGAGGCGATGCGCCGGTACGGCTCGGACAAGCCCGACCTGCGCTTCGAGCTCGAGCTGATCGACCTGGCGCCGGTGTTCGGCGCCACCGAGGTCGGCGTGTTCAAGTCGGCCCTGGAGGCGGGCGGGCACGTCGGCGGCGTCCTCGTCCCCGGCGGCGCGTCGCTCACCCGCAAGCAGCTCGACGGGTGGGTCGACTGGGCCAAGGGCCGCGGCGGCAAGGGCCTCGCCTGGGTCGCCGTCGAGGCGGACGGCGCGCTGCGTTCGCCGCTCGCGAAGTTTTTCTCGCCCGACGAGACCGCGGCGTTTGCGGCGGCCTGCGGCGCGGCGGCGGGCGACCTCGTGTTCGTCGTCGCCGACGCGCACCGCGTCAAGGCGCTGGAGATGCTCGGCGCGCTGCGCGTCGCCGTCGCGAAGGACCGCGGCCTGGTGCGCGAGGGGGAGTGGCGGTTCGTCTGGATCGTCGACGCGCCGATGTTCGAACGCACCGACGACGGCGGCTGGACCGCCGTGCACCACCCGTTCACCGCGCCCGCGGTCGAGTGGGAGGCGACGTTCGACCAGTCGCCGGCCGACGCCCTCGCCCGGGCGTACGACCTGGTGCTGAACGGCGTCGAGCTCGGCGGCGGGTCCATCCGTATCCACCGCAGCGAGATGCAGCGGCGGGTCTTCGACACGATCGGGCTGACCGAGGCCGAGGCGAAGGAGAAGTTCGGCTTCCTGCTCGAGGCGTTCGAGTACGGCCCGCCGCCGCACGGCGGCATCGCGTTCGGGCTGGACCGGCTGGCGATGATGCTCGCGGAGGTCGACTCGATCCGCGAGGTGATCGCGTTCCCGAAGACCGCGTCCGGCGGCGACCCGCTGACGGGTGCGCCGACGCCGATCAGCCCGGCGCAGCGCAAGGAGGCGGGCGTCGACGTCCCGCCCCCGGTCACTCCCGGCTGAGGACCGCCATGGGGTGCTCGTCGCGGTAGCCGAGGCGGGTGTAGAGGGCGGCGGCGACGAGGTTGTCGGCCATGTGCCACAGCCCGCACGCGCCCTCCTCGCGCACCAGCTCGGCGGTCGACCACGCGGTGACGGCCGCGCCCGCCCCGGTGCCGCGCAGGTCGGGGTGCGTCGCGATCGAGGCGAGGAAGCCGAGCCCGGGCACGATCGTCGCGTCGGCCGCGACGGCGACGAGCCGGCCGTCGCGGCGCAGCCCGGCCCAGCGGCGGACGTCCGGGTGCCCCACCGGCATCGACGCGTCCGGGAACGCCACCGCCAGCAGGTCCCGCACCTCGTCCTCGTCGCCCGCCCACGCGACGCCCTCGGTGGGCAACGACGGCGCCTCGGTCGTCCAGCGGAACGCCCAGCCCATCGGCTCGGCGAGCCCGAGGCCGGCGAGCAGCGGGACCGCCGGGACCGGCAGCGAGACGCCGTGCACGGCCGGGTCGGCGAACGCCGCCCGCGCCAGCACGGTCGCGTCCGTCGGCGGGCCGGTGATCACCAGTTCCGGGTCGTCGCCGAACAGGTGCCACAACGCCACCGCCTCCCCGCACGCGGTCACCGGCCGGTCGGTGGCGTGCCGGGCGGCGAGCTGGCGGAGCAGCAGGTCGCGCTCGCCGGCGGCCGCGAGGTCCGCGGGGGAGAGGGGCCGGATCACGCGCGGCGGCGCCGGACGGCCAGCGCCGCGGCGGTCGCGGCGGCGGCGGCGAGCGGGAGCGCGAACGGCAGCCCGGTCGCCGGGATGCGGCCGGTCCCCGACCCCGACCCGCCGGACCCCGAGCCGCCGGAGCCGGAGCCGGAGCCGCCGGAGCCGGAGCCGCCCGGGTTGGTGCCGACGACGACGCCGGTGCCGGTGGCGCCGAGACGGTAGTTCCAGGTGCGGGTGCCCTCGACCTGGAGCGGCACCGCGTCGGCGAACGTCTCGGCGTTCGTCTGCGGCGCCGCCGCCGAGTGGGCGGAGACGGTGACGAACGCCATGACCTCCTCGAAGAGGTCGGTCTCCTTGGGGTCGCCGATCGCCGACAGCGGCACGTCGATCGTGTACTTCCCGGACGCCTCGCTGCCGGTGACGGCGGTCGCGCCGGCGGGCGGGGCGACGTACTCGAGGTACTGCGGGTTGCACGCGGACACCGAGCAGAGGTCGAGGCTGCGGGTGGCGCCGGCGTAGTAGCGGACGTTTGCCCCCGCGGCGTCCGACTCGACGGCGGCGTGCCACAGCGTGTCGCCGCGCTGCCAGCGCAGCACCAGCTCGGCGAACGGCTGCCCGGTCGCGGTGGCCGCGTCGGCGAGGGTGCCCTCGGTGGTGTCGATCGCGATGTGCAGCACGTCGCCGTCGCGGGTGAGGGTGACGCCGCGGATGTCGGCGGCGGGGACGGGCGAGCCGCCGATCGGCTGGAACAGCGCGTCGCCCGGCGGGTCGGTGACCCCCGCGAGCGGCGCGGTCGTCTCGCCGGGCGTGAGCGGCGCGCCGGTCCAGGCGTTGAGGCCGGTGCTCTGGGTGAGGACGGTGTCGACCTCGGCGCCCGGCGCGTCGAAGCCGACCGCGCCGGTCGCGTCGCCGAAGCCGGGCTGGATCAGGCCGTTCGAGGTGTCGGGGTAGACGATCCGCGCGCGGCCGTCGTTGTCGATCGTGACCTCGAAGAAGTCGGCGAGGTTGCGGTTGCCCTGGCTGAGGATGCAGCCGGCGCCGGAGAGGCAGATGTCGTCGTAGTGCATCGGGTGCGGGCTGGCGCGCACCTGCTCGACGTGCGGCGCGGCGCCGGTCGCGTCCGACACCTGCGCGAAGTACGTCCACCACACCTGGCTCTTGTGCTCGCTCGGGTCGCCGGGGGTCTCGGTGCCGTACCAGGCGACGTCGAGGATGCCAGGCCCGCCGGCCTGCGCCCAGGAGAACACGTTCGTCGTCGCGGGCGGCGTGCTGACCTGGCGCACCGGCGCCCACGTCTTCCAGCCGTCGGCGGCCGCGGCCCAGGTGTAGAAGACCTGGTACGAGCCCTCCTCGGTCCAGACGAGGTACACGTTGCGCGCCGTGTCCTGCGTGACGACCGGGAACAGCACGCCGGGGGAGCCGGGGCGGCTGTCGACCGCCTCGTTGTAGTGGAACGTCAGCTTCCCCGCCGCGTCCGGCTCGCCGACGGCGAGCGAGAGGCCGTTGCCGGCGTTGGACGTCGCGGACAGCAGGTCACCGGTGTGCTGGTCGACGACGATCGTGGCGTCGTTGCCGCTCTGGCCGCCGCCGTCGCCGTACTGCCCGGCCTCGGCGTCCCAGCTCACGCCGTCGGTGCTCATGTCGACGGCCTGGCCCTTCACGTCGCTCGTGTACGACAGGTACACCAGCGGCGTCGGGCCCGTGTACGGCGACACGGTCGCGTCCGACGGCGCCGGGTCGAACCCGGCCATCCACTGCCGGTCCGCGCTCGGGAACGAGCACCCCTTGGGGTTGGACTGCACGGTCGCGCCGCGGTCGTCGGTCGTGGCGGCGGTGAAGCAGACCAGCGCCCACAGGTCGTCGTAGAACACCTTGCCGTTGCGCGCGATGTAGATCTCGGTGTCGCCGCCGCCGGGGCCGAGCGAGGACTTGTTCGGGATGCCGCCGGCCGGCATGTCGTTGACTGGCACGCCCTGGACGACGCGGTACGAGTCGCCGCCGTCGTGCGAGACGTTCCAGACCGAACGCTGCGTGCCGGTGCCGTTGGGGCCGGAGACGTGGACGTCGCCGTTGGGGGCGACCTTGATGTCCGGCTCGCCGTAGACGTGCGTGGGGTCCACGACCCTCGGCACGCCGAACGTGATCGCCGCCGGCGCGGGCGCGGCCGTCACCGGCGGTACGGCGACGAGGGC